>NZ_JACJOZ010000022.1:0-98327 GCF_014695795.1 Phormidium sp. FACHB-592 | reverse complement strand
CTCATCGGTCAGGTCACTGTCGTAGTAAGGCTGACTCATATCCTCAAGCCATGTAGATGTCACTCTTCTGGTATCGCGCCTTTGTGACCGTAGTTGTCTTCTACTTCACATACATTTACAAACAGTTTCTAACTGAGCGTTTTGAGATTGTAATTGAGCAAAAAAATCTTTCACTGCTATACCCTCTTCGTAGCCATGAGGAGCAATGAACAGCAGCAACAATCTCTCCTTTATAAGCTTGTAGAAAATGAGTGCAGGAGCTTCGCTATGAAAGTTTTTCCTCCTAGAGAGTTCCTCAAGCATTAGCAGTAACTTTTTCCACAAAGTAACTTCAGGTTGAAGCCAGGCCTCAAAACTTTTAGACGATGCTTTGTAAAAGGGGAATTTGGCGTTGATGTTTTGCCGAAAAAACTGCCCAACAACAAGTTGCTGGTATATTAGCAAACTCTTTTCTGTATCTGTTCCTAAGAGCGGTCGGTTAAGATCCGGGTCTGACAGGCGTTCTAACACCTGTATCAGCAGCTGAAAATTTGATCGCCAAGTTGGCTGCAATTGTGATCGACTTGTAGGAGCGAGCAAATAGGGGCTGGGAAGGTGTAGAAAGGAGTTATTGTTCATAAGAGACCTAGTATTTTGATAAGAGAATTGCTATTCCTAATGCACAAATTGCTAGAAATTCCTAACCTGTAAGACAGGCAACATCTTGAATAAGGTGCTTACACCGTAAGCTTCTGTAGTGGCAGAGCAATGGGCTCTTTGGCTCAGAAAACAAAAAGATTAGTCGCCTAAAAGACTGGAACACATAAGTCACGCTTATTCCCGGCATAGTGACGGTAGATTATTTCCGGTGAGTTCCCGACCAACCGTGCTACATCCTTTGCATCTAACCCGTTCTCAAGCGCAAGGGTAATGAACGTGTGCCTTGTCTGATAGAGCTTACGGTACTCAATGGCTAATTTATCTAAGACAGGAGTCCAGATACGATTCCGAAAGTTGTTTGAATCAATCCATTTCCCAGTAGGGCTTGGGAAAACGAGTGTCTCTGCTGTGGCCTCTTTTGGCTTAAGCACTTTCAGAAACCCCCGCATCTTTTCATTGCAAGGAAACCTGCGCCGCTCTTGAGTTTTCAATCCGTGCTTGCACACCGCTCCTTGATCGGATTCGACTACTGCCTGCACAAAGCTGATAGAGCGAAAGTCATCTGAGATGTGCTTCCACTGAAGTGCAATGACTTCAGATGGGCGAGCACCTGTGTTGAAGAGAAAGAAAACAAACGGATAGTAGTGGGAATGCTTTACCCGAGAGAACTTCGAACAGGCAGTATTAGCAAGGAGCGCCTCAAGGATCGCTTCCCGCTCTTCAGTTGAAAAGGGATTGATCGCGAATAGCTCGCCACCTTCTCCCTTAGGAAGTTTGATCTCGCTGGCCATGCCTTGGAACGGATTCTCAGTAATCCAGCCAGATTTCATTGCCCAGTTGCAGCACGCGGAAAGTCGAATAATGAAACGTTTTGCAGAATCAATTGGAATCTTTTTGAGTATGTGATCACGAATAACTGAAGCTTCGTCAAGATCATGTGTAGGGAGTTCATTTAAGTACTTTGTAAAAGTCTTGTACTGCAACCTCATCGTGGAAGGACTGCATTGAGGGCGCTTGTACTCAATAAACTTCTCCCAGAGTGTATCAAGCGTCGCTTTAGGCGTAGTTTTGGGCGTAAGGTCGGGACTGGCAATACTGAGCGAGTACGCAGGCTTGTACTTTGCGAGTGTCGGATCAAAATTTCCGGAAGCAATGTCTAACTCAATTTGTCGTGCTCGTTGCTCCGCAGCTTTCCGGTTTGTCGGAGTGTCCGATAAACCCATTGAGAGATTAAACCGCTTACTAATTCCTTGAACACGAAACCGTAGCTGCAACCGACTGTGGCTCACCGTGATCTGAACGGAACCTTTCGAAGCTTTTTTCCGAGCCTCTTCCGAGTACATGGCACACACCTCGTTGATACAAATGTATTATGCCCATCTTACGCCCAAATTATGCCCAAAAACGTCTAATTAAGTCCGATCTTTACAAAAAAATAGATCAGCGATACTAGAGGAATCGCTGATCTATTTCCCAAAGCTGTTTTCAGAACGCCTTTCAGAAGGGGTTTTGACTCTATTTAGACTGACGGGACTGGCGGGATTCGAACCCTCGACCTACCGCTTAGGAGGCGGTCGCTCTATCCTGCTGAGCTACAGCCCCAGATAAAAGGGATTATAGCAGCAGAGATTAGCCACGGCGATGGTGAGCTGGGCTAGGTGGGAATGCAAAGGGGCTATAACGGTTTGAGTTGCGTTACCTTGAGCTTGAAATTGCCGCCAGCCAATTCACCAAAAGCGCGAACGCGAATGAAGTAGTTACCTGTTTTGGTAATGCGGGTAAAAAGCAGTGAGTTAGTGCTGCCGTCAGGACCGTCATCATTCTCGGCAACGGTGGAACCATCGTTACCAATAAGGGTGACGAGCGTGTCAAAATTTTCGGAGGTCAGGTCGATCGACACTTGATCGCCCTCTTTCAGCGGCAGCACATAGTCACGTGCAAACCCACCTTGTCCAGTGGGAAGATCTTTGTTCGTCAGCTTATCTGTAAGGGTCTTGCCAGAAACGATCGGCATTGGTTTGTAAAAGGACGCTTGGGCATTAGCTATAGCCGTATTCATGCTGACTGCAAGCAGCGTGAAGGGAATGAAGAGCGCAAGATGAAAGCTGGCGATCGAACAGTAATTCATGAAGGCAGTGGATGAGGTGACAGGATTGAAACCCGTCAACATTATGGCTTAGTGCTGCGGCAAATCGTTTAGGCTTACCGCTTCTTTTTCCGTCTGTTAGCGATCGCTTGATCGTGCGCTTAGTCATGCAAGCAGTCGGCTCATTAGCGCGTTTCATTATGAGGCACCGGGCGAGAGTCAACACGATATCTGTCCCTAAAACAGAAATGCTTAGCTTCACGCTAAGAGATACCGCGATCGAAGAGGCGATCACAGTGCGACCTCGCGATCGCGTTTGCGCTGAACCGTATACTGTAGTTTGCACATAGAGTCAGAACGAGGTTAAGGCATGGCATCCATTCGCAGGTTTTCGATCCGCGAATTGCACCAGCAACTCATCAGCAAAGAGCGATCGGCGGTTGAAATGGCTCAACAGGCACTCGATCAGATTCAGGCAGTGGAGCCAACGCTGCATAGCTTCTTGCATGTCACAGCAGATCATGCGTTAGCACAGGCGCAACAGGTTGATGCCAAGATTGCAGCCGGTGAAGATATCGGGCTGCTGGCGGGGATTCCGATCGGCATTAAAGACAACCTCTGCACCAAAGGCATCCCTACAACGTGTGCCTCACGCATTCTCGAAAACTTTGTGCCGCCCTACGAATCGACAGTGACGCAAAAGCTGGCGGATGCTGGAGCCGTGACCGTTGGCAAAACAAATCTGGATGAGTTTGCGATGGGCGGCTCGACAGAGACATCGGCGTTTCAACTGACGGCAAACCCATGGGATACCACACGAGTGCCCGGTGGCTCGTCGGGTGGCTCGGCAGCCGCAGTCGCAGCCGGAGAGTGTACGGTGTCTCTTGGTTCTGATACAGGTGGCTCGATCCGTCAGCCTGCGTCATTCTGCGGCATTGTGGGCATGAAGCCGACCTATGGCTTGGTGTCGCGGTATGGCTTGGTGGCGTTCGCGTCTTCGCTTGATCAAATCGGTCCCTTTGCCCAGTCGGTTGAAGATGCTGCCATTTTGCTGGGCGCGATCGCAGGCTATGATCCCCAAGACTCGACGAGCCTCAAGGTTGAAATACCTGACTATACGCAATACCTTACGCCTGACCTTAAGGGTAAGAAAGTGGGCGTGATTAAAGAAACGTTTGGCGAGGGGCTTGATCCAGATGTGGAGAAAGCAGTGAACGGGGCGATCGACCAGCTTAAAAGTCTAGGCGCTGAGGTTAAAGAAATCTCCTGTCCCCGTTTTCGCTACGGCATTGCCGCTTACTACATCATTGCGCCTTCCGAAGCTTCGGCAAACCTTGCCCGCTACGATGGTGTCAAGTACGGTAGCCGCGTTCCCAATGCTGAAGACTTAATGGAGATGTACACTCGCACTCGTGCCGAAGGGTTTGGTGCAGAGGTCAAACGCCGCATCATGATTGGCACTTACGCGCTGTCGGCTGGCTACTACGATGCGTATTATCTCAAAGCACAAAAAGTGCGAACGCTCATCAAGCAAGACTTTGAAGAGGCGTTTGGTCAGGTTGATGTGTTGGTAAGTCCGACCGCACCATCGACTGCGTTTAAAGCAGGCGACAAAACAACTGACCCGCTCAGTATGTATCTGATTGACTTGATGACGATTCCGGTTAACCTGGCAGGGCTTCCCGGCATCAGCGTGCCCTGTGGGTTTGACAGCCAAGGTTTGCCGATCGGTCTGCAAATTGTTGGTAATGTCCTGCGCGAAGACCAGGTTTTGCAAGTTGCATATGCTTACGAACAAGCAACTGAGTGGCATAAGCAAACGCCGACGGTGAAGTGAGCGATCGCCAACAGCAACCGTGAAACATAAGCATCCAGTTTGCTTATCTGAAACAGCAATGTTCCACCGTAAATGTGAAAGGCTCTAAGAAAAACTTAGAGCCTTTCAGTTTGAAGTCGCAATTTTCTTATCTCAAGGGCGATCGTTACGGTTTTCAGTGAGACAATTCCTACTTTGAACAAGAACGTTATCACTCAGAGATAAGTTTTTCTTATTTCAAATAGGGATTGTCTGCCTCAAAACAGAAGTGTTCTGGTTGCAAAGAGGAATGTTCTTATCTCAGATAGAAATTGTCAGCTCCAAAACAAGAACGTTCTTGTTTCTAGCAGAAATCATCTAGCTTAGAACAGCAGTGCTCCAGTTTTCAGCAGGAATTGTCTCACTCAAAACAGGAGTTTTCTGGTTGCGAGCAAGAACAGTCCACGCTTAAAACGCAAGCGTGAGGTTACAACCAAAACCATGCTCATTCTAGGTGAGGCTGTTCATCGTTGCTGCAGCCTCACAGCCTCACACCGCATCCCAAATGATCAACTGAATCGGGGTGGGATTGTAGCCATTGCAAGGGTTGTTCATCTGCGGACAGTTGGAAATTGCCACCAGCGTATTCATCTCCGCCCGTAGCTCGACTGTGCTGCCAGGATCAGAAATACCATCCACAATTTCGAGGGTGCCATCTTCGCTGATAGGCACATTCATAAAAAAGTTGATGTTGCTCGTCATATCCTGTTTGCCCAAGCCGTAATCTTTAATGGCGTAGAGAAAGTTTTCTACACAGGCGTGCTGCCATTTCTTATCCAAGCCAAAGCGCACCGAATTACTCTCGCAGCTACATGCACCACCCGATGTATCGTGCCGTCCACAGGTATCGTTGAGCACCGTCATCAGCACATTGCCATCATTGGAATATAGCTTTGTGCCGGTGGTGATAAAAATGTTGCCCTGTGCCCGAATTGTATCTGGGGCACTGTACCGCTCACTCGGATCATCCGCGTTATAAACCAAAAAATCGACTGCCTGATTGCCGCCTAAATCCACAATCCGCAGCACTTGTCCTTTCGTTAGCACTTTCGCCCAGGGTTTGCGAGCAGGCAATACCTCATTGTAAATCGCAGTTTTGGGGTCAAGTTCAACTGCTGTCGCTACCATCGTTTAATCCTCAAAATGAAGAACTACTAAATTTGAATTGTGAGTTGATTTAGTGGGCAGCCGTCAGCCGTCAGCTTTTTTCTAACAACTTTTCTGCCTTCTGCCTTCCCTAAACCAACTGCCCCAAATATGCATCGGTATTTTGAAACCCACGTACTGCTTCTGGGTTGCTTGTCCGAAGGGGATCATCGGCAGTGGAGGCGGGAGAGTTCCAGACGATCGCCCGAATTGGCTTTGCCTCATACGAGGGGCTGGGGTCAAGGGGATGAGGGCAGTTTGACAGCACCGCTAACACATTCATCTCTGCTCGCAAATCAATAAAATCTCCTGGTTGCGCGGTTTTCTCTGCCCAGAAGAGATTGCCGTTTGGATCAACCGCAATGCGAGTAAACAAGTTCAGGTTCGGCATGATGTCTTTCTTGCCCAGGTTGCGTTTGATCAGCGCTAGCAAGAAATTATCCCGCGAATTTTTGTAATCACCCTCACCGTACTTAGAATTGGTCGCCAAGTTGCTGCAACCGCCCAATGTGTCATGCAAACCACAGGTATCTTCTGTGATGGAAAACAAGACGCGACCCATATCGGAGTAGAGCAACATTCCCTTTTTCAAAAAGGCGTTGAACTGAATCTTGGCAGTATCGGCAGCGTTGTACCGTTCGATCGTGTTGTCGGCGTTGTAGCAGAGAAACGCAACGCCCCTAGAACCTTCTGGCGCAACAAGGCGAAGCGTCGTGCCACGCTTGATGATGCGCGACCAATAGGCACCACCGGGAATGACTTCATCCCAGGTAATTAAGGCTGGATCGATCGAGTGTGGTTCGGTAGACATGATGTACTCCTTGTGAAACAAACGACTGAAACGACAAAGCCCAGGAAGCCGCCAACAGTAATCTCTGTTGCTTGGCTCTCCCGGGCTTTTTTCCCGCCGTGTGACCGCTTTACCTGATTACAGGTCTAAGCGGTTGCTTCTCTCGGACCAGTCATCTCACTCGTGCAAGACCGGAACCCTAGAAGCGAATAGTTTATTGTGAGCGATCGCATTGGGCGTTCATCGCCTTCGATTGCAATCGCTCAAATCTTAGCATCTCTAACCAAGGCTTTCTCGCCAAAGTCATTAAATCCAGATAACACTGCTCGATCGCTCTGGTGCGAATAGCCACTACTACAAGCCAGAACGGTGTGATTCGATCGACACCATATTTATGGGCAAGTTGCACAAAGCGAGGCAACACCTGAAAGCAACTTGAAGGCAATCGTCCTAAGCGGGTAGTGATTGATAAGGGTGGCGTTTAGCGTGAATGTTACGAATGTGGGTTTTGACCGTGTTGAGGCTGATGTGGAGCGTTGTAGCGATCGCCTGGTAGCTATATTCTCGTTTTAGCAAGAGCCACACTTCTGCTTCTCGATTGGTGAGGTGAAACTTTTTTTGCTCTGCCTGTATGTCCTGCTGCAACACTTCGTCCCGATCTTCTAGCGTGACGAGAATGTATGTTTGATTGCTAAAGCCTGCAATCAGGTGATCGCCTGCGCTAGTTGTGAGCCAACACGCCGTCAGTCGAAACGAGCGATCGTCCGATGTCTGATACTCCAGCACGACTGGTTCCGTATCTGACTCCGCCTCTACGACCTGTTTCCACAACTCCGCTATAACGGTTGGTAACGTCGTTTGATACCTTTGGCTACTGGGCAGCGTTTGACAGAGCCGCTTCGCAGTTTGGTTCCAGTAGACAATGGTTCGATCAATTGAGAGTACAAGCAACCCTTTGGGGATGGTATCTACAAGTACGCTCAACAACATTGAAGACGGTAGATCAGTGAAGCCGATCGCTGGTGCAGTGATAAAACCCGCAGCTGGGCTAACGTCTCTGGCGTAGGTGGGCAGACTATAGGGGCGGCGATCAGATTTGCAATTATGGGTTAGCATAGCTTCTCCAGACAACGGGGTAGGTTGGTTCAATCGCATGGCTCATACACCGCTGCTCATCGATCGTCCCTTCTAGCGGCGCTTAAGCTCTCGATGTGCTCAGGCATCTCATCTCGCGAGACTCTTGCTTGACGCGCCCTGTCATTGCTGCTTGTTGCAGTTTCATAAAGGCATAAAAATCTTCCCGACCGTATTCTCTGGTTAAAAGCCGCCGTAGCTGCTCTTCAGCACTGACTGATAAATAACCTGTGGTCAGGACCTGCTGCACAATTTCGTGAATGGAATTCATGGTTAGACACCTCCAAGAAGACAGTTGCACAAGTGGCAATGGGTAAAGTAGCGTTGACGAACAGCTTCATCTGATATTGCAGATGGCGGGGGGACGCATTGTTGTCATTGCTCTTCTAGATAGAAAGAATAAGCGAAAGGCTACGCTACATTGAACTAACGACCATTAGGAACCATTAGTCAGATCGTTAGGCATTACGTTAGAAGTCTCATAAGCCCTCATGACACCTGCCCCAAGCCAGACCGGAGAGACCTTTGCACGCGCTGAGACCCTTTGGGATCTGGGACGACTTTATGCGGATCTGGCATCTGCCAAGCGCGAAAAGCTTACTCCAACAGAAAAAGAGCACCTGCGTGGGTTGCTGTTGGGGCTGGGTCCTAAAGAGATTGCCAAGGAACTATGCAAAGGGGTAGGTGGTGTACGGGTGGCACTATGCAGCCTCTACCGCTATCTAGAAGCGCTCGGAGACTTGCCAGAAGGCAAAATCAACTCTAGAACGGTGATTCATACCTTGGAGGAAGCGGGGTACAAACTAGCACGTTCTGGTAGCCCTGTTGCCCCGCCGCTACTGCCCGCTCGGACGCAGCCTTCTGCTGACACTCTGACAGTTGGGATGCAGCAATCTGCCACTCAACAATCTAGTGGTTCCAAGCAGTCTCCTGCCTTGCGTGAGCGTTCCAGAGTGGTAATCAGTCACGGCAACCAGGAAGGGAGTCTGGGGTTTGCTCAACAGTTGCACGACAGGCTGCAAGCGGTGGGGCACCACGTCTCGATTTTAGAGGAGAGCCATCGATCGCCCGACTGGTTGCCTCATCTGGGTGCGGTACTGGAGCAGTGCGATTACTTTGTGCTGTTGCTAGCTCCTCAGTCCGCTGCTAGTGAGATGGTGACAGAGGCAGTGCGACGTGCGCGGGAAGCGTATGATGCTCATCCTAGCCACAAGCCAATGCTGTTGCCTGTGCGGGTTGGCTTTTCGCTGGCGTTGCCGTTAAACCATAACTTGCGCGGTTATCTGCATGGGTTTCAACAGTGGGAATGGCGATCACCCCTCGACACACCCATGCTGGTGCAAACGCTGCTCACGCTGTTGGCAGAGGCGCAACCCTTGTCTGCCAAGACGACGACTCAGGCACTACCCACGTCCTTTACAGCAGTAGAAGACCCCGATGCACCGCCCCTACCTGTAGCAGAGCCAGAGCTACCCTGGGGGCAAGTCAATCTAGTGTCAGCCTTTTATGTGGAGCGATCACCGATCGAGACACGCTGCTATGAAACGATCGTCAAACCGGGAGCCTTAATTCGCATCAAAGCGCCCCGACAAATGGGTAAAACCTCTTTGATGTCACGCGTTCTCTATCATGGAGAGCAGCAAAACTATGTGACGTTGCCGCTGAGTTTTCAGCTTGCTGATCGCGCTGTTTTTGCTGATTTAGACAAGTTTCTGCGTTGGTTTTGTGCCAGCGTGGGGTTAGGGCTACAGTTGCCCAACAAGCTGAAAGATTACTGGGATGACATCTTTGGCAGCAAGGTTAATTGCAAAGCCTACTTTGAGCAATATCTGTTGCGCGAAATGGATTGCCCACTAGTGCTAGGGCTGGATGAAGTCGATCGCGTGTTTGAGCATCGCCATATTGCCGAAGACTTTTTTGGCTTACTGCGTGCATGGCACGAAGAGGCAAAAAACCGTGCTGTCTGGCAAAAGCTGCGTCTGGTCGTTGTCCATTCAACTGAAGTCTACGTACCGCTAGACAGCAATCAGTCGCCGTTTAACGTAGGATTGCCGATCGAACTGCCAGAGTTTAGCCCTGAGCACGTGCATGATCTAGCAACACGCCACGGGTTATCTTGGCGATCGTCGCACATCCAACAGTTGATGACTTTAGTCGGCGGGCATCCCTATCTAGTGCGGGTTGCTCTCTACCACATTGCTAAGCAGGATATGACGCTAGAGCAGTTGCTCCACACTGCGCCGACCGAAGCTGGACCCTACAGCGACCACCTGCGGCGACACCTGTGGAATTTAGAGCAGTACCCGGCTTTAGCCGCTGCCTTGGCAAAAGCGGTTGCCACTACAGAGCCAGTACGCCTAGAAGCATCTCAGGCGTTTAAACTCCATAGCATGGGACTGGTACACCTCAATGGAAATAACGTGACTCTGCGCTACGAGCTGTATCGTCAATATTTTCGCGATCGCCTGCTAGCTGCCTAACGTTTGCCACTCCTAACGCCTGCTCATATAAGGTGCCGAACATTAGGGATACCGTTAGTTTTCTT
Organism: Phormidium sp. FACHB-592; assembly: GCF_014695795.1. Classification (NCBI taxonomy): domain Bacteria; kingdom Bacillati; phylum Cyanobacteriota; class Cyanophyceae; order Oscillatoriales; family Oscillatoriaceae; genus Phormidium; species Phormidium sp. FACHB-592. The sequence goes on along the minus strand of NZ_JACJOZ010000022.1, from coordinate 88,132 downwards.
TCCTAAACCGTTAGGTGAAGATGGCATAAAGCCAAGTGGTGATGGCAAGGGTTATTTGTTGCCTAAGCTCTGTAGAGGTTGAGTGAACGCGTGAGTGAAAGATACAGCAGTGAGTTGATCGCGGCTAAGGCTTGCCGCTCATCGAGCCGTTTTAATAGCTGTTAAACCAGGCTGGCTCAGTATAAATCAGCACAAAATGCTTGAAGTTTGTGTGAACCTGGCTTGAGGCACTGCCAGTCCATACGCTAGCGTTGGTAGTCTAGGGCAAGAGCATCTACATCAAGGTTGGCTAGAGGCGAATCGACGTTTAGACATTACTGCTTCTAAGTTCTACGGGATGTAAGTTCTACGAGATGAGATCATGAGACCAATCGCTAGAAAAATTACAACATTGCTAGCAGCCATTGCTGTTGGTAGCACGATCAGCGTTGGGCGTCTGCACGCGCAGATTGTGCCGAATCCGGGTGATGCAGGCACGATCGTGATTCCCGTTGACAACCGCTTTGATATTAGTGGCGGCACTCTTTCGGGAGATGGCGCAAACTTGTTTCACAGCCTGTCTCAGTTCGGTTTGACCCAAGCTCAAGTGGCAAACTTTCTTGCCAATCCCGCTAATCGCAACATTCTGGTGCGGGTGACTGGGGGCGATGCCTCGCGTCTGGATGGATTAATTCAGGTTAGTGGCAGCAGTGCCAATCTCTTTTTGATGAATCCAGCCGGGATTGTGTTTGGTACGAATGCCTCCCTGAATGTTGCTGGCTCCTTTGCTGCGACAACAGCGACTGGCATTGGTTTCGGTGCCAACTGGTTTAACGCCTCTGGCAGCAATAATTACGAAGCGTTAGGCGGTAACCCCAGCAGCTATGCTTTTGCCGTGGCGCAGCCAGGTTCCATTATCAATGCTGGCAGGCTAGCAGTCGGCGTAGGGCAACAGTTGACCTTGCTTGGGGGCACCGTTGTCAGTACTGGCAGCTTGTTTGCTCCACAGGGACAAATTGTTGTGGCAGCAGTGCCGGGGCAAAGTGTGGTGCGCCTCAGCCAGCCCGGAGCCATGCTGAGTTTAGACGTGCAGCGCCCAACGCCGACTGAGCGCGCCGAAGCTTGGACGCTGCCGGTGCTTTCCTTGCCTCAATTGCTTACAGGCGGGAGTGCCACCAACGCGACTGGTCTCACCGTTAATCCATCAGGGCAAGTTGTGTTGACAGGATCAGGTGTGCAAATTTCGCCCAGAAATGTGGCAGTACGAGAGGCAATTGCTGCTCCTGGTGGAACGCTGCTACGTGGCAACGTGCTGACTAATGCGTTTCCGCCAGTACCTGCTACTCCAGGTCCGTCGCCTGCTGATCGCGTACGTTCGCTTGCTCCCCCTGATCGAGCATTGCCTCCTACTGTGAGTCCAGTGCCACAAAGCGGCACGGTGTTTGTGCCTAACACTCCGTCCCAATCGATACCTCTGGTTGCTTTGCCCTCTGTATCTAATGCTCCTGTCGTCTCTGTGCCCTCTGCGCCGCCTAATGCTCCCGCCGTCTCTGTGCCCTCTGCGCCGCCTAATGTGGCGTTGCCGCCTCTGCCTGCACCCCTTCCCAGCAGCCTTACCCCTGATTGTGGGGTTGCGTGCCCTATGCCATTGAAGCCGAACGACAATAACTCTTCCACGCCGATCGTGTCTACGCCGATCGTGGTCTTTCCAGCAACTGGCGATCAAACTAATAGCATTGTCTTGCCTCAAGCCCTGCCGCAGTATCCAACTCAAACGACGACAAGTCAGGCAAGTCCTGTACAAACCAGCTTGAATCAGGCACGTTCGACTCAGGCAAATTTGATACAAGCAAGCTCCACCGAGGCAGGTTCGGCTCAAGCCAGTGCCGCTTCCTCAATGAAGTCATTCTTACCATTGAGTGATCCAGAAGAAAAATTGTCGGAGGACGCGATCGACGACATGAACCAGGCATCGGCACGATCACGCCGACTGGCAGCAATTAAAAAGCAAGTGCAAAAGCGCTGGCAACCACAGCCGCAGCTAGCTTCTCAGTTGCACTATCGACTGTTGTTAGATACGAAGGGTGCGATTCAGCAAGTGGTGCCGCTCGGGCAAGTCGCCGCTACGTATTTAGCTGACCTTAACCTAGCGCCAGCAGCTGAGCCGACTGTAAAACGCACAGTGCCAGGGTTTGAAGTCACGCTTACACTTAGTCCAGATGGTACGGTAGAGGTGCTCCAAAACTCGCTGACGTTGAAGAACTAGGTAAGTGCGTGAAGGGGTGGAAGCGGCTATAAAAGCAGGGTGGGGGTATCACGATCGAGATGCGGTAATGGTTGCAACAGCAGAGTTGAGCTATGAATATCAGGTTGGTGGCAGTTTACCGCTCGATGCGCCAAGCTATGTCACCCGCCAAGCTGATCGCGACCTGTATGAAGGCTTAAAAGCAGGCGAATTTTGCTATGTGCTTAATTCCCGGCAGCTAGGCAAATCCAGCCTGCGAGTACAAACGATGCGCCGACTGCAAGCTGAAGGTGTTGTCTGTGCCGCGATCGATGTGTCTGGCATTGGCAACCGAAACGTCAGCCCAGAGCAATGGTACGCTGGGGTTGCCTACTCGCTGGAAAGCAGCCTGGATCTGGTTCATCCTGTTGATTTACGGCTGTGGTGGCGAGAACACAGCTTTCTGCCGCCTGTGCAGCGCTTGGGAACGTTTTTAGAAGATGTGGTGCTGGCAGACAGTGATCGAGCGATCGCCATTTTTATTGACGAAATTGACAGCGTACTCAGCCTCGACTTTTTGATTGACGATTTCTTCGCGCTGATTCGCACTTGCTACAACAAGCGTGCCGATCGTCCCGACTACCAGCGCCTAACGTTTGCCCTGCTGGGTGTAGCGACTCCTTCAGACCTGATTCAAGACAAAAGCCGTACCCCCTTCAACATCGGCAAAGCTATTCCCCTTAGTGGCTTTCAGCTTGACGAAGCACAGCCTTTGCTCGAAGGCTTGCGGTCAACTGCCAACAATCCTCAAGCCATGCTGCAAGCAGTGCTGGCATGGACGGGTGGGCAACCGTTTTTGACCCAAAAGCTCTGCAAGCTCATTCATGCTGCTCCGGCTGCCGTTGGTGCTGGGCAAGAGGCACGGTGGCTAGAGCAACTGGTGCAGACCCATATCATTCACAACTGGGAATCGCAGGACGAACCACCGCACCTGAAGACTATCCGCGATCGCCTGCTACGAAATCCACAGCGCACCAACCGCATTCTAGGCTGCTACCAAAAAATCTTGCAGCGTCAACCACTGTCAGCCGACGACAGTGCCGAACGCATGGAACTCAAGCTGTCTGGTATTGTCACCGAACAGCACGGTAGCCTCAGCCTTTGTAACCGTATTTATGCCTCTGTTTTCAACCAGGATTGGGTCACTGCAATCCTCTCTAGCCATCGCCCCTACGCGGATGCCCTGGATGCCTGGATGGGTTCCAACTGTCAGGACGCAGCTCATCTGCTGCGCGGACCATTGCTGCTACAGGCGCAACGGTGGGCTGTAGACAAGAGCTTAAGCGATGATGATTACCAGTTTTTGGTTGCCAGTCAGGCGTTAGATAAACAAATTGCGCTGGAGGCAGAGAAGGAAGTTACACGGTTGCTGGCAGATGCCCAAAAGCAAGCTAGACGAACAATTCATAAAGGCTTTGTTGTTCTGGCTGGGACTTTAACACTAGCGATCGCGTCCGGCTTTCTGGCATCCAAAGCAAACCAAAAAATGCTGGCAACCCAGACCGAGCTTCGGCAGGCAGAGAAAAAGCTGCAAGTCACCACGTACAACATGCAATCTGCCGAAGCTAAAGCCAAAAGTGCAGAACGATCGCAGCAGCAGACCCGGCAGACTATGATTGCTACCCGGGCAGACTTGGCAGTGTTGCAGAACAACCTTTTAGAGGCACGCAAACGGGTTGCCTTTGCCCAGAATGACGCTCAAACTGCCGAGGCAAAAGCTCTGAGTGCAGAACAAATCCGGCAGCAGGCGCAGCAACAGGCGCTCAGTGCCCAAACCCGTTTAAGTGCAACCACCATTAGCCTTAACATCAAGAGTCTGGAAACGACAGCGCTGGATATCCTGCAACGGTTTCAAGCCAACCAGATGGGCGAAATTGAGGCGCTTGTAGCGGCAATGCAGACTGGGCGAGAACTGGCTACGATCGCCAACCAAACCTCTGCCAGCAAGGCGATCGCCAGCAGCAAGCACTCCTCGCAGAGCTACCCCGTTACTAGCCCGCTGCTTGCCCTGCAAACAATTTTGAGCGGCATTCACGAACGCAACCAGATCGACTTTGGTCAGGGTTGGCTTGCCGATGTCAGCTTTAGTCCTGATGGCGCGCTGATTGTCGCTGCGGGTGAAGATGGCACTGCTAGTCTGTGGGATCTTAAGGGCAAGCAGTTGGCTCAGTTTAAAGGGCACAGCGGACGCATTCTTAGCCTTGCCTTTAGCCCAAATGGTCGGGCGATCGCCACTGCTAGCGAAGATGGTACGGCTCGTCTCTGGGATTTGTCTGGCAACTACTTGCGACAGTTTAAGGGGCATCGCGGGCGTGTGTTAGGCGTCAGCTTTAGTCCCGATAGCAATGTGCTTGCCACCACTGGTGAAGACAACATCGTTCAGCTCTGGAGTATTGCCGGGAAGCCGCTGGCTCAACTCAAGGGTCATGCTGGCTGGGTTTTTGACATCAGCTTCAGCCCCAAAGGTCCTTACCTGGCAACCGCTGGCATGGACAGCACAACGAGATTATGGGACTTTCAGGGCAAACAATTGGCACAGTTAGGTGGGCATAAAGGGAGAGTTTTAAGCCTTAGCTTTAGCCCAGAGGGTCAGTATCTCGCGACCGCAGGCTCAGATGATGCCGTGCAGCTTTGGGACTTGTCTGATCCTAGCCGCATTCAGGGCAAAAGCCAGTGGAAGACTAATCAAGGCAGGGCGTTAGAAGTTAGTTTCAGCCCTGATGGACAGCATGTTGCAACGGCTGGTGCAGATGGTACAACTCGACTTTGGACACTAACGGGACAGCCCCTTACCGTACTCAGGCGACATCGGGGACCTGTAAACAGCGTGAATTTTAGCCCCAATGGACAGATGCTAGTGACTGCTGGTGATGATGGTTCTGTCCGGTTTTGGGACTGGTCAAGGCAGCAAGCGAGAGAAACTAAAGCCTTTGGTGGACTGCCAGTGCCTAGCAGTGCAGGCTTTAGTGTTGATCGCTCGCAGGTGGCGATCGCGGGTGAAAATGGCTCTATCCAGATCTGGGATGTCGCTGGAGAACGGTTGGCGCAGTTTCAGAGTCCTAAGCACACGCTCAAAAGCATCAGCTTCAGCCCCAATGCCCAGCAACTGGTCACCGCAGCGGATGATGGCACTGTGCAAATTTGGGATGCATCTGGTAAAGCGGTTGCTACATGGCAAAGCAACCAGGGCAGGCTTTTGAGCGTTGACGTTAGCCCCAACGGCAAGCATGTAATGACAGTGGGCGTGGATGGCTCTGCTGGCACCGCTAAACTGTGGGATGTGTCGGGACGGCAAATAGCCTACCTGCGTGGACGGCATCGCTGGCTGGTCAGCACCAGCTTTAGCCCTGACGGTAAGACGATCGCCACTGCTGGCGAAGATGGTACGGCTCGCCTCTGGAATCTGTCTGGACAGTCGATTGCTCAACTCAAAGGGCACTCCAGTTGGATTCTGCACGTGAGCTTTAGCCCTGATGGTACAAAGGTTGCTACGGCTGGTGAAGACGGCACCGCTCGTCTTTGGGATCGTTCTGGCAAGCCATTAGCACAACTAAATGGTCACTGGGGCAGTGTTGCTAGTATTAGCTTCAGCCCTGATGGCAATCAACTTGCTACCGCTGGTGAAGATGGCACTGCCCGCCTTTGGGATCTGTCTGGCAGACAACTGGCACAATTTGACACCCGTCAAACGCAACTGCGCGGTGTGGAGTTTAGCGGAGATGGTAAGGCACTTTTTACGGTTGGTGAAACGGGCAAAATTCAGCAATGGCACCTCGCTAATCTAGATGAACTGCTCACTCAAGGCTGCAACTGGTTACAGGAATACCGTGCCAGCCATCGGCAGGCGAAGAACCGGGATCTTTGTGAGCGTTAAGCAGTTGCTACGATCGCAGGGCGCTAAAGACTACACCATGAAAACGACCATGATTCCGTTTAGCTGGCTGGCGCTCAATTTTCTGTGGTATCTGCTAGTTGGCTTCTTACTCGCTTACACACCGTCTTGGGCACAAGCGATCGTGCTGCCGTTTGCCTTTGCCCTCACCCTAGCAAAGCTCTTGATGCTGCCTCCAGTCATCACGTGGACACTTAGCAGTGGTTTAGCTGGAGGACTTGCCAATGCCTTTGTCGGTAGCGTGTTTGGCATTCCAGAAGGGCAATTGGCAACTGCATTTGCGATGGTTGTTTTTTTGGCTTGGACGGTGCCGGGGTTTGCCAGCATGGCGATCGCAGGCATTATCAGCGTGGCAGCCGCGTTTCTATGGGCAAAGACAATGAGCTTGCCGAGCATCTTAAGCGCCGCAGGCATGGGTGCGATCGCGGGCATTTTGGCAATGACCTTACCTGAAGCGATCGCGGGTGCAAGAAATGACCTAATCAAACTGCTTAGGAAGCCCAACACCTTTCTTATTCTCAGCAGTGTCTCCTTAATAGGGTTAGCGCTGGGACAGTGTGGCAAGCAATTATTCTCTAGCGTTCCTTAACAAAAAGCTGATGGCTAAAAACTTGGCAACGTTCCGGTTGAGCGGCTGTAAGTATTCCTAAAATCCAGCACCAAAAGCTTCTTCAGCCTGCTGCACCGGGGTTGTGGTACTACGTCAGGACCACTAATCGCACCCTCAACTAAGTTTCGTTGACTATATTTAAAATCTGGTCGTATAGGGCTGAAGATACTCGAAAATCTGAGGTGGCGATCAATGCATCCATCAAAGGTTTCACAGCCACAATTAAACGTTTCCGTTTTGCCTCAATCAAAATGCCTAGTAGCCCAGTAATCTTGATGCCCAAACGGTCAGCTTCTGCTCTGCCGCGACGCTCATCAATGAGCAATAGATCTGCTCCAAGTTCCAAAGCCAGCGCAATTGCTTCAGACTCTCCAGGATCTAATCTCGCCTCACTTTGAAGACGCTCAACAATCTCACGATTAGCAAGTAATTTAACTTCTAGCCAGCTAGCTGCTTGAACTTCAGCACTTCCAGGTACGGACGGAGCAATGTCCACAAGTTCTCGATAGACTGCCTCTGGAATAATAACTTGCTGATAGAGAAGGGGCAGAAGCCTTAGCTGGTCTATTGCTGCCAAATTCGTGATTGCTGATGTGTCACTAACAACAATCACAATCGCCCTAACTCTCGTAAGTTTTTCAAATCCAACTCAAAATCTTCAACGTCATAGAAATACAGTGCAATTTTGCGCTGCTTTAAAAGTTGGCGAAAAGCATTGAGTGGCATATCTGCTAAACGGCTAGCATAGCCAAGCGTTAAACGACCTGTTTGAAACAGATGTACGGCAATTTCTTGGCGAAACTCACTCGGTGTAAGTTGAGAGGCTTGCAGGATTTCATCTGAGATGACGACACTCATAAGAGAGCTACCTTACCGACATACTTTTAGAGTAACCTAAGCAATTCTGATGCTGACAGGCAATCTTGAGGTATAAACCCGCCTAAAAACTAGCAGTACAACGGCAAAACGCAGCGGCGGCAGATAACTTTGAACTCAGCACCAAGGACTTTCGTCCATCGGCTGCCGTGACGTGTTGGGCGGCTGGTACTTATGATGCGATTGAAGCAGCTTGAAGTTGTTTCTCAATCGCATCACATGCCACACCAACCCCATTTTCTGCTCGGATGACACCTCTAACTTCTAAAGCTTTAGCTGCATAACTTGGATTTTCTAATAGCTGACGTAATTGCTTGGCTACTCGTTCTGCTGTGTACTGATTTCGAGGAATTGTCCGCGATGTCCCCAAGCGTTCAACTCTTGCTGCATTATCCGGTTGATCGTGGCTATAAGGCATTATAAGTGTTGGGCAACCTGCCCGTAATGCCTGCGCTGTTGTGCCAATGCCACCTTGATGCACGATCGCACAAGCACGCGGAAAAATTTGAGCATAGGGAACATAACTCATGGCAAATATGTTCTCTGGCAGAGCCTCTGAAGGAGTATTTTTACCCATCAATAAAACAGCACGGCGGTTCAATTGCTTTATGGCTTGAACACTTTCTTGATAAAAATGACTAGGAGCCATCACTGCGGCTGAACCTAAAGTAAAAACAATGGGGGGATCGCCTCCATCCAAAAACTGCTGGAGTTCTAGTGCAAGTTCTGTCTCACCTTCGCTGCCATCATAGAATGCGAACCCGGTGAGCACTGCATTTTTTGCCCAATCGGGTTGAGGCTTTGCAAAGACTGAAGAGAACAGTGCTAACACAAGATAAGGTGAGTATTTATCATCAATGAATGGATTTCCTATCAGAGGCGGTAAGCCAAGCTCGCGTCGCAATTGGTGGATCGGCTCCGCCCAAGATTTAGACAACACTTTTGATAATCGAATGATGCCTTGGTTAGCAAGAGAACCTAGCCCCCGTAACTTGGCAAGCAAGGGCAGTACAGGCAAGACGGATGGATCATAAACCGAAAGAAATGAGGCAGGCTGTAGGACAGCGAACGCCCACGGAATTCCTAATTTTTCTGCTACTAATCGAGCTGCTACAACTCCTTCACCTGTAATAATGAAGTCTGCATCTTCGGTACAGACCGTTAAGTCGGTGTAAGTCTCACGTAAATTCGCGCAAACCCAATTTTTGATGACATACTCTGTACCCGTTTTCAGATCCATCATCCGCGCCATTTCTTGTGGATCATCAAGCGCAGTGTTGTCAGGGCGCATCCGATGAAACTCGAAACCGAGAGCCTCAATTTTGTCTTGATATTCTTTGTGAGTTGCAAAGACGACATCATGACCACGCTTCCGTAATTCAAGCGCAAGCGCAATTTTAGGATGCAAATCCCCCAGAGATCCAATAGTGGTTAAAACAATTCGGCTCATTACGTTGCCTCTTGGTTTACGACACCGTATAGATATACTTGCTTAATCCTAAAGCCTTGCTTCCCCATGAGTGAAATTGGAGTACTGTCCTCACCGAGATATGAAGCAGCCTAACTACTTATTACACAGGCTTTGTCGGTCTATTCACCCTAAATGGAGAATATAGGCTGACTGCTGGCAGTCTAATATCCTTGATTTAGATAATTAGGTTCAAACCTCGCAGTCTGAAAGCCCGATCGCTGTAATGAGGCTTCATTGACCATCAGCTTGATCGCCCCCCTGCTCCAACTAAACCGAGAGATCGCACGTTGAAAATTCTTGCAACGTATACCCATTTCTTGATTTTCGATAAGCATTCATTGATTTCAGGTTCAGCTTTCTTGAATTTGCATAAGTTTTGCTTAATTCAAGTAAGCGTTTCTTGATTTGAGGTTTGTGTTTGTTGATTTCAGGTTCAGGTTTCTTGATTTCGGTAATAAAACAGCGATCGATCAGTTAATTTACGGATGCAGCAGAGCCTTAATGAGCCAAAAAGCTGTGAACTGTCATATTTAAAGTGCTTAGGGACTTAGCTACAGAGAGCTGGCAAGCTTGTTTGCTTTTCTGCTCAAGGGCAAGCAAATTGAACGGCAAGCTAATCTAGCGTGATAAAAGGTTCAAGCATCTTCTCTGCTTGGTTTTCAAGCCGATGACAACCGTTCGGCTGAGAAAATGTTCAACGGTAAGGGTGCAAGAAAAGCTACAACAGGGGAAGGACATTGCAATCCGTTCTCTCCTCTTGCTTAAGATATGACTGCTTCTCCTTTTGCTGCCGAACGGTTGCTTTTCACTCCGGCAACGCCTGCGGCTGATGCCGTGCCGACCATCTTTGCGTTTCCCAATGAGTACAGCGTTGGCATTACTAGCCTGGGCTATCAGGTTGTGTGGGCAACTCTAGCAGCACGGGCTGATGTGCAGGTGAGCCGCTTGTTTACTGATGTACAGGAGCCGTTGCCATCGGAGCCTGAGCTGCTGGGCTTTTCGCTGTCCTGGGAATTGGACTATGTAAATGTGCTCAATTTACTAGAAGCGCTAGAAATACCCATTCGGGCAACTGAACGATCGGACGTGCAGCCGCTAGTGTTTGGTGGTGGTCCTGTGCTGACAGCGAACCCAGAACCGTTTGCTGCTTTCTTTGACATCATTTTGCTGGGTGATGGAGAACTGTTGCTGGGCGAGTTTATCACTGCGTATCGATCAGTGCGTCATGCCGATCGCCAAACTCAACTCCGCCACTTAGCGCAAGTGCCAGGGATTTATGTGCCTAGCTTGTATGTAGCAACCTATCACAGCCCTGATGGTGCCTTAGCGTCGATCGCGCCCATTGATGCAGACATTCCAGCGCTGATTGAAAAGCAGACCTACCGGGGCAATACCCTTTCGGCATCGACTGTGGTCACCGAGAAAGCTGCCTGGGAAAACATCTACATGATCGAAGTGGTGCGAAGCTGCCCAGAGATGTGCCGCTTTTGCCTTGCCAGCTATTTGACGCTCCCGTTTCGGACGGCAAGTGTTGAGGAGTCGCTAATCCCAGCGATCGCGCAAGGATTGACTGTTACCGACCGCCTCGGCTTGCTCGGTGCCTCTGTCACCCAACATCCTGAATTTGAAACGCTGCTGGATTATCTCAACCGTCCCGACTACGATCACGTGCGGCTCAGCATTGCCTCGGTGCGGACAAATACCGTCACGCCCAAGCTGGCAGCAACGCTGACAAAGCACGACACTCGCTCGATTACGATCGCCGTGGAAAGTGGGAGCGATCGTCTGCGGCAAATTATCAACAAAAAGCTGACCAACGACGAGATTATCCAGGCAGCGATGAACGCCAAAGCAGGCGGACTCAGTAACCTCAAGCTGTACGGGATGGTGGGCGTACCGGGTGAGGAACCAGAAGACCTCGATGAAACGGTGGCAATGCTGCGAGACATTAAGAAAACCGTGCCAGGATTGCGTCTGACGTTTGGTTGTAGTACCTTCGTGCCCAAAGCGCACACACCGTTTCAATGGTTTGGTGTGAATACTCAGGCTGAAAAGCGGCTGCAATTCCTTCAAAAGCAGTTGCGCCCACAAGGTATTGAATTTCGTCCCGAAAGCTATAACTGGTCGGTCATTCAGACACTGCTTTCGAGGGGCGATCGTCGTCTGTCACAGTTGTTGGAATTGACCCGTCACTATGGCGATTCACTAGGCAGCTACCGTCGCGCCTTCAAGGAACTGCGGGGTAAACTCCCTAACCTGGATTACTACGTTTACACCAATTGGCAACTAGAGCAAACGCTTCCCTGGAGCCATTTGCAAGGTCCATTACCACAAGCCACGTTACTCAAACACCTAGCAAGCGCCAAGGAACATTTTAAGCGATCGGCTGAGGTGCTCCCCTTATTGCAGTAGGGTGGAGTTATCAGGCTAAAGGGAACGCTATGCAGAACACGGCAGAATACTACTGCGCTTACTGTGGCGAAGAAAACACTACGTTTGTAGATATCAGCGGTGGCAGTCAGCAGTCGTATGTGGAAGACTGCCAGGTTTGCTGCCGACCGAACATTCTCTATGTGCGGATTGACGAAGAGACGTTAGAGATTGAAATCGACAGTGAATACGAAGGTTGAGGGGATTTTTCTACAGTATGTTTGTCGCCCAAAGCGAAGAACCAGACCCAATCTGGCACATTCCTCTTGATCGCAGAGCTTCAACTTGAAGAAGCTCTAGGTTCAAGCGTAAAGGTGTCAAATTGAATCTGGTACGGTAGTGCTTGCTGAGAAGCAGGCTACGAACTAAAGAGACAAAAGGCTTTTTGTCCTTGAGGTTGTGCTGCACTCAGACAACCTTTTCTAAAGGTTACTCAGGTTTGCCAAGTCAGCCTTACCCTAGCGACTTGCCTGTTCTGCTGAGCAATTTACCAAATTTCTGGATGGGACCTTTGAGACCGCGATGAGCAGTTGAAGCCGCTTCGGTGGTTTGTTCCCCAATCTTGGTCATGACTTCGGCAATGTCAGACGCATTGGCAGTTTTGCGCTTGAGGGTTTGCTTCAGTTCTTTCAACCCATTGGCAATCTCTTGCAAGCTCTCGTTATCAGACTTGTGCAGTAAGCCGTACCAATGGTCGATCGCCCCAATAGCTGTATCGGTATCGACCTGAGTCAAATCACCTTCTAGGGTTTCGCTCAACGACTCGATTTGTTCAGCCGCTTCCTTGTCTTCGGCTTTGCCAAGTGCTTGCCCTGCTTTAGACAACTGCTTACCCAACTTCTGAAGCGAAGTCTTCATGCCCTTATCTGCTTCAGCCGCAATATCGCTGGTTTGGTCGCCGATGTGAGACAACACTTCGCCAATGTCATGCCCTGTCGCCTTACCACCTTTTAGAAGTTGCTTCAGTTCTTTCAATCCATTCGCAAGTTCCTTGACTGCTGGCTCTTTAGCTTTTTGCAGGGTGCCGTGCCACTCGTCAATCGCGCCGAGAGCAGCCTCAGTGTCGATCGAGGTCAGATCACCACCCAACGTTTCCAGTAAAGAGTCAAGTGCTTGCGTGTCGTTGTTAGAACCTTGATCAGGAGCAACAGCCTTGGAAGCGGCACCACTCTGTTGGTGCTTTTGTTCGGTTTCCTTAGAAGCACTTTGCTGGCTCTTAGAATCTTGCTTGCTCGTCATAATTTGTTGTGTGAGGAACGAATGTACAGGCATAGCCTAATGAAGCAAAAGGTATTGTTTCCTCTTTCAAAAGAGTCAACTGCGAGCGAGTTTCAGGCTGCATAAATGGCTCGATCGAAAGAGGCTTCATTTTGTTCTTTGACCTATCCACACGCGCCGGTGAACTGGAGATTGCGATCGTGATCCCCATGTTCAAGGCACGCTTGATGGTTTCAAGGGCTTTGATCGCGTCAAACTTCCCTTACGCTAGATTTATTGCGCCCGATGTCTGCCATGCTACAGATTTATGGTTTTCTAGCAGCCGTTAAGCTATCAGTACTGAAGTGCTAAAAGCTGAGACCTATGTCGAAAGAACCCCGCTTAGATGAACAGGTCATTTCGCAGGCTGCCCAAGCAGCTTTGTCTAGCCAGTTAGAAGAGGCAGAAGACTTAAACCTTGATGTCAGCACGGATGTCTTGAAAGCGGCTCAAGGTAAGGCAGATTCTGTCTCTATTAACGGGCGGGGCGTTGTGGTGCAGGATGTTCGGGTAGACAAGATGGCGGTACAGACCGATCGCCTTTCGTTTAATCCGCTTAGCATTCTGCTGGGGCAACTAAAGTTAGACCAACCACTTGATGCAACGGCTCAGATTGCCTTGACAGAAGCTGATTTGAACCGAGCAATGCAGGCAGAAGCTGTTACCCAACGCTTGCCTTCGTTAAAGCTTAATGTGGAAGGAGAACCCGTCACTGTAGAGCTTGGGCAACCTGTTGCAGTAACGTTACCGGCTGATGGCAAGATTGGACTGGATGGTACTGCGCTTCTGCATGAGCGGGAAACGACACGGCAGGTTGGGTTTGCAGTAATAATTCTGCCCCGTACTGATCAGCAGCCTGTACGCTTAGAATCATTTGTTTGTGAACCTGGGGAAGCTCTTTCAATCGAGTTCACGATCGCCCTTCTACAAACGTTTAAGGAACTGTTAGCGCAGCCTTACATCGAGATTGAAGGCATGGCAATTAAAGTCAAACGTATGGAAATTCAAGCAGGCAAACTATTGGTTGAAACTGAAGCTCATATTCCTCAAATGCCTTCGCTGTAGTCGCACAGTCAATAGCAAAAGGATGAACGCAGTTGAAACCCGGTTTCTTAGTAGTGCTTAATTTAGCCTTCCTAATTTAACTGTCAGGTTTTTCAAGCAACTGCTCTGTTGGATCGCACAAATATTGTGATAGCAACAACTCAAGCTGTGGAATGGCGATCGGTTTGCTGAGGTAAGCGTTTGCTCCGGCTGTGATGAATGTTTCGCGATCGCCTGCCATCGCCATCGCTGTCACCATAATTACTGGAATGTCTTGTAGCGTTGGTTGAGCGCGAAGTGCGGCAAGCAAATCTAGACCCGTACGATCGCTAGTGAGCTGTACGTCTAGCAAAATCAAGCGAGGCTGTAAGTGCTGCACCGTTTCTAAGAAACGATCGCTATTACGCAGATGCTCAACCTGGTGCCCTAGTGCGTGGAGATAATCTTGAAGCACGATGGCACTACAGGGATCATCTTCTACAACGAGAATGCGGTGCGCTGTCTTGGACGAGGTGTAAAGTGCCTGGGGCATAGATGACGCAGATGCCACAACCTGAGATGGGGCTGCTGTTTGAGCATCTGGCAGATAAAGGGTAAAGCGGCTACCTTCACCCTCGATCGACGTCACAGTAATATCGCCGCCATGCAGTCGGGCAAGATTGCGAGAAAGCGCTAACCCCAGCCCTGTACCGGCATACTGACGATTAAGCTGGCTATCAAGCTGCGAGAACGGCATGAACAGGTGTGGGATCTGGTCAGCAGCAATACCAATACCGGTGTCTGCGACTGTAAAGGCAACCCCCTGCGACTGTCTGGCAACGATGAGGGAGACGGTACCTGTTGGCGTGAACTTAATCGCATTCGAGAGCAAGTTGATGAGAATTTGCTTCAGGCGACGCTCATCGGCAAAACAGGTGTGAACGGCATGGTCAAACTGACTGATTAACTGCAAGCCGCGATCGTACGCCTGCTCGCGCATGAGGGTTAGACAATAAGTACAAAGCTCTAAAACATTGATTTCTATAGGATTGATGTTGTCTTGACCGGATTCAACTTTTGCCAGGTCTAAAATATCGTTGATTAGCAGGAGGAGGTGATCGCCACTGCTGTGAATGTGGCTGATATATTCAGCTTGCTTAGCGTTTAGCTCACCAAAGATTTGCTGCTCTAACAGTTGCGATAAGCCCAGAATAGCGTTGAGCGGAGTCCGTAGCTCATGGCTCATCGTTGCCAGAAACTCGCTCTTGGCACGGTTAGCAGCTTCTGAGAGGCGCTTTTCTTGCTCTAGTTCCTGCGTGCGTTGCTGGACGAGGTGTTCTAGCCGCTCATAGCTTTGGGCGTTAGAGATTGCGATCGCTGCCTGATCGGCAATGCGCTGGAGTAGCTGAATTTCTTCTTCTGTAAAGGTGCGATAGCAGGTTGTGGTATGGAGTGAGATAGCCCCAAAAAGCTGACCACTAATCAAGATGGGAGAGGAGAGTACGGAGCGTACCTGCGCTTCCTCAATTTGACGTTTACGGGCAGCGGTTAGCGCTACTCGATTGTAATCAGGTGCATGGAAGAAGCGACGTTGGTGGAAGTCAGAGCTTAAATTCAGTAGATCAGGAAAGTCTGTTAGCGGCACCTTAAAACTAAGCTCCGAAATCACCTGATCGTTTGTGCGCCATTCATGACTAACTTCCACTTCGCTCGTAATGGTTAGAATCATCACGCGATCGACATTGAAGCCTTCGCCAGTGAGATTGGCGATCTCTTGCAAGATATAGTCGGCATCAAGGCTAGAGTTAAGCGTCTGGCTGATCTGGTTGAGCAGCTTTTCGCGCTGTGCCTGCTGCTGCACCTGGGTAAACAGTTGCGCTTGCTGAATGGCAATGGCGACCTGGGTTGCCAGTTGCTCTAGTAAGGCAATTTCAAACGGCTGCCACTGGCGGGCTTGAGAGCATTGATGCACTGCCAAAATGCCCCAAAGCTGCTCACTTTGCAGGATCGGTACAACTAGCTTGGCTTTAATCGCCAACCGCTGCATGATTGTCAGGTAGTCAGCTGATACCCCTTGCTGGGAGAAATCGTTGACAACGTACGTTTTTCCTTGCTCATAAACTGCTGCCTGGTCGCGATACCAGACTTGATGAAGATTGCTGTCTGTACGGACATCCCATATCGGTGCAACCGAATCTGCTACCAACACGCCTTCGGTGGTTGCATCAAAGCGGTAGATAAGGACGCGATCGGTCTGCAAAAACTGGCGCACTTCCGCCACAGTCCGATAGAGGATCTCTTCCAGGTTGAGTGATTGTCGAATCCGAAGGGCGATCGTACTGAGCAGCCGCTCACGCTCTGTTTGTTGATAAAGCTGCCGTTCTGCGCGCTTTCGCTCGGTAATATTGCGCTCGATAGCCAGCACTTCATCCTTGCCACAAACCACCATCCGCGACTCTTGTTCGCGCCATTCACCATTGATTTCTATTGGGTACTCAAAGGTCTGTACCTCGCCTGTTGCCAGCGTTTCTGCAATGTATGCCAGTCGTTCCTGTGCGACTTCTTGTGGTAAATACTCCTGAAAATTTCTGCCAATGATTTGGTCAAGCGGCAGTGCCAATTCACTGGCTCGATCGGTTTTGCAGTCTAGATTGGTGCCATCCCGATGATGCCGAATCCAAAAGTCAGGGATCAGGTGTAGCAGGGCACTGTTTTTTGCTTCACTTTCCCCCAGTGCCTGCTCAGCGTTCTTTTGTTCGGTGACGTCTCGTCCTGTTCCCTGTATTTCGACCACCTTGCTTTGCGGATCACAAATGATCCGATCGATCCACTGATACCAACGCAATTCACCCTCCAATGTTATGAAGGGCTGAACGGCTGTGATCACTGGGCGCTCGTGGCTCAGTGCAGCAATTTTTGCTTGCAGCGATTCCCGAATACTTTCTGGCACCAGCGAGATGAGGTTTAGCCCAATCAGTTCAGCGTGAGTTTTGCCATGCCCCCGGCAGTAAGCTTCATTGACAAAGGTAATGGTGCCATCGGGCAAAAAGCGATTGATCATTTCTGTCTGGTCTTCAACGATCGCTCGATACCGTGCCTCGCTCTGCTGCAACGCCAGTTCTGCCTGTTTGCGTTCCGTAATGTCTTCGCTGGTGCCTTCGTAATACAGCAGCTCACCCTCTGCATTAAAGACTGCACGAGCGTTTTCGGAAATCCAGATGGTACTGCCGTCTTTGCGGTAGACCTGCGATTCAAACTCCTCTACGGTGCCGTTGGTTTGCATCAGGCGGATAAACTCGTCGCGTCGATTGCTCTCTACATAAAGCTGCTGTCGAATGTCACTTAAATGCGTGATGAGGTCAGCGGGCGAGTCGTAGCCATGTAGCTTTGCCAGGGCTGGATTGGCGCTGAGATACCGTCCGTCTAGCGTGGTCTGAAAAATACCTTCGATCGCATTCTCAAAGATGCTGCGATATTTTGCTTCGGCTTGCTGCAAAGCTGCCTCTGCCTGCCGCCGTTCAGCAATTTCGACTTGCAGGGCGGCATTTGCCAGTGCCAGTTCAGCAGTGCGTGCGGCTACGTCTGCTTCTAGCTGTTCGTGCGCGGTTTTGAGCGCTGCCTCTGTTTGTTTATGCTGGGTAAGGTCGCTACTTGTTTCCAGAATCGCCAGTGGACGACCGTTTTCATCGCGTTGTAGTACCCAATGGCTTGCTACAACGCTTGTGGTGCCGTTGCGATGGGTATGCATAATCTCGCCATCCCAACGTCCCTCTTGCAGCAACTGCGCCTTAATCTGCTTGAGCGATCGGGGAAATTGAGTTTGCAGGAGAGTGTGAACATTCTGTCCTAGCGCTTCGATGGTTGTCCAACCGTAGCGCTCACGTGCGCCTCGGTTCCAGAACGAAATCGCGCCATTCAGGCTAAACGTCATCATCGCGTCGTTGGTTAGATCCAACAACTGCATCTGTGCGTGTAGCGTTTCTGCCTGCATTTCTAGCAGTGCTTGTGCCTGTTTGCGTTCCGTAATGTCGATCGCGATCCCCACAAACCCGCTCGGCTGTCCGTCAGCACCATGCAGTAAAGCATTAATGACTTCTGCCCAAAACTGGCTCCCATCTTGGCGCTGCAACAGCAGCTCACCTCGCCACGGGATTGCCTTTGTTGTGCGCGTCAGCAGTTTACGGGCGACTTTTTGACCGTTTTTGCCAACGAGCAAGGTGTAAATGTTTTGCCCGCTAACCGTAGCGGCTTGCCACTGGAACAGTACTTCAGCATACCGATTCCAGTAAATAATGTGCCCCTTGCGATCGGTTGCAATCACCGCATGGCAAACCTGATCAAGCAGCGATGCCTGAAACAGAACTTGTTGTGAATGCTCATGGTTTTGGCGCTGTGATGATTCCAGTCGCGTTTCGAGTTGCTGCTGGTAGGTTTCGAGGTCGCAAAGAGACTGTTGCAACGCTTCAAATGTGGCATCATCTCGACAGTATTTACGCAGACTCTTAAAGCGTTCTGCTTTCATACACGGTATTGCAATATGTTCATCTAACGTAGCAAAATACTTAGACTCTTTTGTAACATTAATTAGCTTCTGCCATCGAGCCAGAGCTTGATGCAAAAGCGCTTTAGGATCTCCTAGCGACCCCGCCGATCTTTGGTAATGGACAGAAGATAAACAGGCTGTAGAAATAGAGTGCCCTCTGCTCTAACGTTTGCTTCATGTAGACACACCGTTCGCCTTGAAAATTGTTTGTTAGGAAAAAAGTACTTTTTAACGCTCGACCAAAGACGTTGCCGTTGCCTTATTCTTCTGTGCTAAACGTAGGAACATTGCGGTTCCGTCGCGTTGAATCTTTGTTGCTATAGTGCTCTCATCTACAACACATCTGCAACAACGGTTGTCCAGAATGCCTCAAGTCTCACTGTCTACGCTGGTTGCTCAGGTTCGCTCTGGCGAGTCACTGGTCAGTTTCCCGACGGATACTGTGCCTGCACTTGGCGTCCGCCCCGATCGCGCCGATCTGGTGTTTGCTGCTAAGCAGCGCAACCTCGATAAGCCATTGATTCTGATGGCAGCTACGATCGCTGAACTGTGGTTGTATGTCACTGGTA
Organism: Phormidium sp. FACHB-592; assembly: GCF_014695795.1. Lineage (NCBI taxonomy): Bacteria > Bacillati > Cyanobacteriota > Cyanophyceae > Oscillatoriales > Oscillatoriaceae > Phormidium > Phormidium sp. FACHB-592. The sequence goes on along the minus strand of NZ_JACJOZ010000022.1, from coordinate 69,198 downwards.
GTCCTGCGGAACGTCAGCACTGGCAGCAAATTGCCGAGCAGTACTTGCCAGGAGCCTTAACGCTGGTGTTGCCCGCTAGCGATCGCGTTCCGCCAACCATGAACCCAACGCAACCAACGACAATCGGCGTGAGAGTGCCTCATCATCCTGTTGCGATCGCCATTCTTGCTCAAACGGGTGCCCTTGCCACTACTAGCGCTAATCGCTCTGGTCAACCCGCTTTGCAAACAATGGCTGAAATTGCTGTTGCCTTTCCGCGGGTATTCACCCTCCTGCCCTCAGAAGAGGAGGCTTTAGTGCCAACCGATCGCGCTCCCCAGCCCTCTGGTGTAGCTTCAACGGTCATCCGCTGGACGGGCAAAGATTGGGAAATTTTGCGACAGGGCGCAGTGCGATTGGAGCGTGAGGGCTAAGGACTGAAGGCTAAAGGCTAAAGGCGATTCAAAACTCAAAACTCCTCTCACCCTGTCACCTGTGCGTTTCCCCTCACTTTTTACCTAAATTGAGGCACTCTAAAGTACGGGAGTGTGCTTTGCTGAGACGATACTCTGCATTCACTTTCACTGTAAAGTCATGGACTGGACGGCTCTGATATGGCTGGGATTGGGTTTAGGGATGGGTTTAAGTATCCGTTGGCGATCGCCGCGATTGTCAGTAGTTGAATCGACTGCGCTTCCTGACTGCCCAATGGAGCCAGACCAGCCAGAGTTGCAATCGCTGCAAGTGGCTTATCAGCTAGCGACCGAAATAAGTCAGTTTAAGGGTGGCTTTCTGGCGCGTATCTCCCACGAGTTGCGATCGCCGCTCAATGGACTGATTGGCATGCAGCAACTTATTCTGGAAGACTTGTGCGATAACCCTGAAGAGGAGCGGGCATTTATCGCACAGGCAAATCAGTCAGCGCTGAAAATGATCAAAGTTTTAGATACCGTGCTGGATGTGGCAAGGCTGGAGCATGGCAGGCTGAACATGGAAATACAGCCGCTCCAGCTAGCAGAACTGCTGCAAACAATACACGACCTAACGTATCTTCAGGCAGTCGATCGCAGTCTCCAACTCCAGGTGATACTGCCTGAGGCGGATCTGTACGTTCTTGCCGATCCCCATCGCTTGCAGCGGGTGTTGCTGCATCTGGTTGATGGGACGCTCGCCCAAATGCAAGAAGGCAGCGTTCAGATCTCTGTTTCTGTAGCGCCAGATTCTATATCATCCGATTCTATGTCGTCAGAAATGGGATACGCCCACATTTGGATTGATAGCGATCCGCCACCTGCGCTTAGTGAACCCATTGATCTACTACAAACTCCTGCTGACACCACAACGCCTGTCCCTTCACCAGGGCTAAATTTGCTCACTAGCCAAATGCTAGTTTCGCTGATGCAGGGAACGCTGACAGTGTTAGCGTTGCCTACAGGTGCTGAAACGCCTGCTCACGAGGTAGCACCTCAACGCCTGCGGATGCAGTGTTCGCTCCCTCTGGTAGAGGCTGATGAAGAGTGAAGAGGTGGGGGCAGAAGGCAGGAGGCAGAAGGCAGGAGGCAGAACTAATAAGCAAAACTTCCTCTGCTTCCTCTGCTCCCCCAGCCTCCCTACTCCTCACTCCCTCTACATTTTCCGATAAACGGTTTCAGCAACGCGCTTAAGACGACGTAGCTGTGCTTGCATATCGTCACGAGTCCAGGTGGCGGCGAAGGTATTGAACCCGAAGCGGATGAGTGGATTGGGGATCGCAAATTCAAAGCGGTTGAGGAGGCGAGTGCCTTGCAGTTCAGGGTTACATTCCCAGCGATCGCGCCCTTTAAAGAAGCCGTTGAACTCCCACACAATCAAGCCGGGTTCGCGTTGCACGACCACGCTGTTAAGTGCAGGCTGCACAACGGGGACTTGAATCACAAAGCGACTACGCCCACCCAGTTCTGTCGACCATTCATCGATCGGTTCGCAGCGCAAAGCAGGATTAAGCCACTGATGCATTAAAGTGCGATCGGTCAGGCATCGTTCTACGGTGGTGGCGCTGGCATCAATTTGAATGGAATGTTCAAAGACCTGCGGCTCAGGCATATTTTTTCTCTTCGAGGCTTTCATACTCATCAAGCTTATTCATCAAGACAGATGAAATAAACAGGCATATCGTGAAAGACTGCCTCTAACTTAAGTGATAGTTCTAGCTTCACTGCGTTATTTGTTACCACTGGATCTTTGATTGCTTTCAGTTTGATTAGCCCTTGCGCTACAACTGCGATCGCAAATTAGCCTTCAGATGTTAACGATTATGGGGTATACATCTAGTCAGTTACCTTAACCCAAAGGTTATCTTTGTACGTTTTCTGCCGAATTTGAGAGTGATGTAGGCAACCATGAACGAAATTTTGCAGCAACTTGGGTATGTATCCGGGATACAGACGCTAATATTTTCAGGTGCTTTAGTGGCGCAGACCCCGTCGGCTGCACCCGTAGAAACAAATCCTGTTACCCCCTTCTTAGCGGGACTTGGGCTGGGGTCGTTAGGCCCCACCTTGCTAAATCTGCTTGGGGCGATTCTTATTCTTGTCGTCGGTTTGCTCGTTGCTTTGATTCTAAGCAAGGTAGTCGGTGGTCTGCTCAAGAAAACCGATATAGACAACCGGATTGCGGCTTCAATCATGGGGCAGCGCCCTGGCAGTGAACCGTTTCCCATTGAGAAAGTGCTTGCCAGCGTTGTTTTTTGGATCGTTGCGGTTGTAGCAGCCGTCGCCTTTTTAGATGCGCTGAATCTAACAACGGTTTCTCAACCGCTGAATAACTTCCTGAATCAGATTTTTTCCTATCTACCAAAGCTTGGTTCGGCTGCCATTTTGGTGGCGATCGCCTGGTTACTGGCAACGCTAGCAAAAACGCTGGTGACTCGGGTCGCACAGGGCTTTGGGTTGGACGAGCGGCTTTCGCAAACAGCTCCGCCACCGCCGCCTGCAACGCCAGCGCCAACATATGGAGCGCCAAACTACGGAGAGCCAGCGTACGGCACGACAGCTCCTGCGCCTACAGAAACGCAGTTCTCGCTGAGTGAAACGCTGGGCACTGCCCTTTATTGGCTCATTTTTCTCTTCTTTCTACCGCTAATTTTAGGCGTATTGGATTTGCAAGGTCCACTTCAGCCTGTCCAAAACTTGCTGAATGAGATCTTGGCAGCGCTGCCAAAAATCTTGAAAGCAGTGCTGATTGGTGTGGTCGGCTGGGTCATTGCCCGTATTGTGCGCGGTATTGTCACAAACCTGCTGACGGCAGCAGGAGCCGATCGCCTGGGTGCACGCTTTGGCTTGAGCCGTAGCAGTGGCGGGCAATCGCTTTCCTGGATTATCGGCACGATCGTCTATGTGCTGATTCTCATTCCAACGGCGACAGCAGCACTGGATGCGCTCCAGATTCCCTCGATTTCTGGTCCAGCGACAGCCATGCTGAACCAAATTCTCAATGCGCTGCCTCAGATCTTTACGGCGGTGCTGATTCTGGTTGCAGCCTACGTGATTGGCAAGTTTGTAGCGGAGCTAGTCACAAACATTTTGACCGGCATTGGGTTTAACAACGTTTTTAACTGGTTAGGTCTTCAATCAACGCCTTCTACTCCTGGCTTCCGGTCTTCGGCACCTAGCCCCTCGCTGGGAGACCCGACAACGCTCCAAGATCCAACGTCCCCACGCCTACCCACGACCACGCGCACACCGTCAGAAATTGTCGGTGTTGTTGTGTTAGTTGGCATTGTGCTGTTTGCAGCGGTGGCAGCGATCGACGTATTGAATTTCCCCGGCTTGAAAACCATCGTGGTGGGACTACTCGCCGTGTTTGGTCAAATTCTTGCAGGGCTGATTGTCTTTGCGATCGGGCTTTATCTGGCAAACCTCGCGTTCAGCATCATCAGTAGCTCCAATACACCCCAGTCAAAAATTCTGGGGCAAACGGCACGGGTGGCGATCATTGCGCTGGTTTCGGCAATGGCGCTTCAGCAGATGGGCATTGCACCCAACATTGTCAATCTTGCGTTTGGGTTGCTTTTGGGAGCGGTGGCAGTAGCGATCGCGATCGCCTTCGGTTTAGGTGGTCGTGATGCGGCTGGTGAACAAGTGCGAGAGTGGCTCGCCTCGTTTAAGCAAAACCGTTAACGTTGCGCGATCGCACGCTCTAGATCCCCAACTTCTTAAAGAAGTTGGGGATCTAATATTTATGCTCCCCGAATTTCATCAAGCCTTGTTTTTACCGCCTGAATGTCTTGCCACATCAACCATTTTGGTTGCCCTCTTTCGCGCGATTGGTTACGCAACAGGTACGCTGGGTGAAAAATCGGCATATACAGGCGATCGTCCTGTTCAATCCATTGCCCTCGCACCTTAGTAATACCTTGCTTGATGCCCAGCAGCCCCTTCAACGCTGTAGCACCGGTTAGCAAAATAATCTTTGGATTGACAAGGCGGATCTGTTCCATTAAGTAGCCTTTGCACGCTTCCGCTTCATCCGTTGTCGGCGTACGATTTTCTGGTGGACGGCACTTCACCACATTGCAAATAAATACATCCTGTTCAGCACTAAGGTTGACCGATGCCAGAATCTTGTCAAGCAACTGCCCTGATTTGCCAACAAACGGCTTGCCCTGCTCGTCCTCGTTTTGCCCTGGTCCTTCACCCACAATCATAATGGGAGCCTGCATACTGCCTCGCGACACAACGGCATTGGTGCGGCTCTGTCCTAACGCACAACGAAAGCAGCGATTGCAATGCGCCTGCATCTGCTCCATCGTCTCATAGGTGCCAGCAGGAATGGGTACTCTGGCAGCCGTAGGAATTTGCTCTGGGTCAAAGTCTGGGGGCGGCGGAGCACTGCTACTGGTAGGAAGGTTAAACAGGCTGATCTGGTCTTCAGTTGCCATGAATCTGCAAAAAAAAAGCGTAGAGCGGTGGGTAGATGCTCGTTAGGAGTCTGATTCCCCTTGACAGGGGTCGTTTTCCTGAGTCCTCTAAATTCTAGGGTAATCGCTTAGGGTTCGACCAGGCTGAGGAGAATTTGGGATCAGGAGAGAAGAAGGGTAAAGAGGTGAAGGGGTGGAAAGGTAAAGAGAAGAAGGGTGAAGGTAGACAATTAAATGAGTGGGGTTGTAACTGAGAGCAATCAATAACCTCGATGGCGGTGAGAACCCTTTGTTCCTTCACTTCTTCACCCCTTGTCTCAATAGCAGTAAGAACCCTTTGTTCTTTAAGGGGTATTGCATTCGCCTGAGTCTTGCTAGGTGCCTTGCAGATATGCAGCGGCTTCTGCCATCGTCACTTGAGGAAAGGCTTTGTAGAAGCGGCTGACGCTGTAAAAGGGATGTGGCGTTGCCAGGATAATGACACGATCACCGTAAGTATGTAAGAACGGCATGAGTTCAGCAGGTGCTACAGGCGCACAGATCCAAAGTTGGGCAGGCTGTTGTGCTCGCACGGCTTCGATCGCGGCTGCCATTGTCATACCTGTCGCAATGCCATCGTCTACTAAAAGAGCGATCGCGCCGTGTGCGCTGAATTGAGGGCTGTTGGGCGAAAGTTCCTCTAGCTGCGCTTGAGCATGGGCATGAGCCTCTTGTAACGCCACGTCGTCCTGGTGTGCTGACGTTAGCGCTCCGATCGTGTCTTGTTGATTCTTTAGCGTGTTGCTGTGATTGGATACGGCTGCATTGCTATGGCGTTGGCTATCCCAAACAACGTAGCCATCGGCTGTTACAGCGCCGATCGCTAGTTCGGGATTATCAGGACGGGTAATTTTTTTCGCCACAATTACATCTAGCGGGCAACCCAACCGTTGCGCGATCGGTTGCGCGATCGGCAGCCCCCCCTTCGGCAGTGCATAAACGACAAACTTTGCTGTCAGTTCAAGCTGTGTTACTTGCTGTAAAACAGCCTGCGCCAGTTTTTCGCCTGCTTCATGGCGATCAGCAAAGCGCAGAGTCGAGCTAGCGTTTTGAAATGGTAGAAGTGACATCACACCCCCTTTAATCCATTGCAGAATCTACTTTTATGATGACTGATTTTCCTTAGTCGGCTATGTCAACACTATTTTTGTTCAAACGCTGGCGCAGTGTTTTTGCACCCAGTTCCCTTTAACACGGGTTGAAGCGGAGGACGCTTCTGCCAATCGTCATTAGTAAAATGGTAGTAGTCCAGTCTCCGGAATCGCCTCTAGGCACAGCGTATTTGCTTACTATCACAAACATGGCGAGTTCTCCTAACCGCGACACATAAAGCCAATAGTCTGTGTTTCCTGTTTCTTTGGCACCTCTACTCCTATGTGGCAACAACCTCAAGCGCGTCGCTGGCTTCCCTCTCTGACATTGGTGTTTTTAGCTGCGTGTTCGCAGGCTCCGCCTCCCATGCAGTTGTCCGAAGTGCCCAGCCCGATCGCGACCCCATCTGAAAGCTTCCCTACGCCGTCACCGCTACCGTCTGCTACTTCTCCAGTTCGCTCACTGCCTGAAACAGAACCTGTGGGTCAAGCGCCTGGGATCGACCCTGCGCCTGTTAGCGAACCAGTCAACGAGCTAGCCGTTAAACCGCAAGTGCCGATCGCGACTCAGCCAGCAGCCAAGCCTCGGCTAGCAGTCGTACCCACTTTTCAGGCAACCCCTCGCATGGCGGGTTTTTCGACGGATGGCAACTATTTCATCTATCTAGAAAGCTCACGGGATACGGGTGCTGGCATCCCCAAAGCCGCGCTACAGCTTGTGAATGTTGCCTCTAACCGCTGTGTGGAAAATGGCTGCATCGAAACACGTTATGGCGAAGAAGAGGCAGCAACAGAGATTGCCGAAGCCGAAACCGCGTTGTTGAAGCAAACCTGGAAAGTACGGCAAGACTTAAACCTTACGCCACCCGTCGCAGGGGTGGATTTGCCGATTCTGTCACGCGCACGTGCCGCTGATGGCACCGAAACTGTGACAGTGAAACCCACTGATACTAGCCCACGGCTACAACTGCGGCTGCGCCAAACCAGTGCCCAGGATAAAGCCGCGATGCAGCTTGAGGTAAGCTACGACGGACAGCAGCGATCGCTCGATTCCCTTAGCAATTTCCGCACCAATATCATGGACTATGCCATTCGTAAGGTGACACTCTCACCCGATGGTAAACGAGTGGCTGTGCTCATTACCACAACAAAACCGACCTTTGAAGGCACCCTGGGATCAACTCTCATCCAGGGTTTTGCGCTCTAGCAGTAAGAGGTGGGGAGGAAAGGATAAGGGCTAAAGGATGAAATCTAAAAAATTAGCCTTTAGCCTTATCTCTTCTGCATCAATCAGACCTTGATTGATCCTGCTTCACAGTTGCGTAGCCACGATCGAATTGCGTCTGCCGTAACACTCTGGCTGCTTTCGCGGGGAGGCGTGACGGGTTGGCGATCGACAGGATAACCGCCAATTTGGGAGAACAACAGTGCTAGCCGCCAGCCGCCAGTAGTGCGGGCTAAAAACAGCCAGTGAAACTGCTGAAACTCTGCGACACCCTTGCCTACATACTGCCGCTCCAGCACAGTGAAGAAAATTTGATGCAGGTTGTCATCAGGCAGGCTCTGGTCTTCGCTGGCATTGGTCGGTAACGGCGTAAAATCTGGCTGGCTGGCAATGATTGCATAGATTGGCGCGGTTTTTCGTGGCACTAACCGAACCGTGGAGCGGTTAATGTAGCCGGGTAAATCCCGCAGCATTGCAGTTGTTAGTGGTTCCAGCGTGGCGGGACAGGTAAATTTCTGGGCGATGTAGGGAGTAGGGAGTGGGGAGTGGAGAGTGGGGAGTGGGGTGCGATCGCCCATGATTGCTCCTGCTGGTGCTGCCAAAAGTGCAGCGCTGCCAAGCCCGATTGCGATCGTCCCGAACGTTCGATTCTGCTTCACTACTGTTACCCGATCGACAGCCACCTACACCTTACACTCCATTACCTTGAGGCTCTATCCCTTCTCTACTAGCGTTGCCAGTTCCTCACAGATGCGCTCGAACGCTGCCACGGGATCTGCTGCTGCTGTAATGGGTCGACCAATCACCAGATAATCTGCACCAGCTTTTAAGGCTGCGGCTGGTGTAACGGTGCGCCGCTGATCTTTTGCCTCTGCCCATGTAGGTCGCACACCAGGGCAGATCAGCAGAAAATCATTGCCGCAGATCTGTCGTAGTGACGCAGCTTCTTGTGGTGAGCAGACGGCTCCTGCCAACCCATTCTCCTGTGCTAGGAGTGCCATGTGCAGCACATACTCTGGTAGTTCCAGAGGAACCTTAAGGTCAAAGGCGAGCGATCGCGCTGTCAAACTGGTCAGCAGCGTAATTGCCAACAGCTTCGGGGGATCGATCCCTGTCTCTGCTGCGCCTGCCTCTGCTGCCATCTGAGCGGCTTGCAATGCCTCCTTGCCATTGGTCGCGTGTAGCGTTACCAAATCGACCCCATGACGCGCTGCTGCACGGCAGGCACCTGCCACGGTGTTAGGAATATCGTGAAACTTTAGATCGAGAAAGATCCGTTTCTGCCGCGCTTTCAGTGCCGTTAAAATATTGGGTCCGCTGCTGACAAAGAGTTCTAAGCCAACTTTCCAAAAGGTAACTTGCGGTAACTGTTCAACCAGCGCGATCGCCTCACGCTCACTCGACACATCCAGCGGTACAATCACGCGCTCTGCAACAGACACAGTGGCTCAACTCACTCAACGAGTCCAGTTTACAGCTAGCGGTCAGCGATCAGCAGTCAGAGATCAACGGTTAGAGACGCAAGAGAAACACTGATTACTGTTCTAAGGTACGTCGTTGCTTAAAGAACTCTACGAAGCGGCTCATCTTTCTCACCGTTGCTGAGAGGAGCATTTACTTTTCTTCATATAATGGAAGAGGGAACTGTTATTCTCACAAAACTGCTTCGTTGAGACTTGCTCTATGACCTCCCATATTGACCAGGACACCTTGAAAGATACTCCGCCTTTAGATGCTGCACCGTCCTGGCAAATCAAGCTGCTCTACGATGGCGAGTGTCCGCTATGCCTGCGAGAAGTTAACTTTCTACAGAAGCGAGATGCCGGTCGTGGGTTAGTTGCCTTTGTGGATATTGCTGACGATCGCTATAATCCAGCCGCGCATGGCGGCGTTGACTTTGAAACTGCTATGGGACGCATCCATGCCGTCTTGCCCGATGGCGCAGTGATTCAGAATGTCGAAGTGTTTCGCCGCGTCTATGAGGTGCTGGGCATGGGTTGGGTCTATGCCGCAACTAAACTGCCGGTGATTGGGGCGATCGTCGATTTTGCATATGGTGTTTGGGCGGATTGGCGGTTGCCGTTGACCGGACGCGCTAATCTGGCGACTGTTGTAGCTGCACGTCAGCAGCGTCTTGCATGTAACTTGCCCGATCGTTGCCGCCTCTAAACCCAATTTGCTTCAAAAAGATTCCTGGTTGCTCCGAAAATACTGGGGATCGATCACAGATTTGGCACAGATAAGTGTACTGTGACTTGTGAAGCAGCACTGTCTACCGATCCAGCGACTAAAATCTTCACCCGGAGGGGCGCTCGTTCGTAGTGTAGATAACAGTCTGTGGCGAAAAAGGTAGGTTAGTTGTGAAGAAGCAGTGGCTAGTTGGGGTTGGGATCGCAGCTTTGGCACTTGTGCCAACAGCACCCGCACAAGCAGGGAAGATTGAGATGCAGGTGTATCGATCGATCGATCGCCAAGAGCCTCAAACGGTTCGTTGTCCTGAGAAAGTAACTTTGATGGAACAGCCGCAGCCTTACCGCGAGGGCAGCTATGCGATCAACGGCAGTGCCAATCTGAGCCAGTTAGCTGATCGGTTTGCCATTGCTGCCGCTGATGACTTTAGCGTGACCTGGGTAGGCACCCTTAAGCCTGCCTACCAAAAGTGTAAAGCTACTGCCCGCATTGTAAAGAATGATGGCGAAGCGTATCTGACTCACTCTTACCTGCGTCTTAGATTCAATGGTGGCAAAGTGTATCTCATCCTCGACATGACGGGCATGAGTGATGCTAACCAGCTGACAACCGCTATCCTCCGCAAGGGCGTTCGTAACGGCAACCCCTTTTGGAGCTGGGGCGGCACCGATTAGTCACACTGCAACGATTTCAGTCACAGTTCGTCACGGTCGCTCGCAGTCATACCTCTATAGTCACCTTCCAGTAGTTACCTTTAAGCGCACCCGTTTTTTTGGTGCGAGCCGTCATGTTTTATTTGTCTCAGAAGCTCATTTGGTGCAGTTTGCTCGCTTTGACTAGCGGTGGTGTTGGGCTGGCAGTGACAGCGCAGTCGAATACGAAAGTGCCGCCTGTGTCAAATACGAAAGCGCCACCAGCAGGTGCGATCGCGATCGCAGCGCAGCCCGTCGCAGACATTCCCTTTAAAGTGTGCGGCGAGGCGCAAACGTGGGCACGTCCGACCCAGGCAGATCAAATGAAGAAACTTCAGAGTTTGCCTCGTTACGAGGGTAACAGGGCTAGCCCACAGCTTAAGGCTCTGTCTCAGCGCTTTTGGCAGCAAGAGATCTTCTCATTTACACAATATGGTCTAAGTCTGCGGATGGAACCCATCTACTTGTCAGGGCTGTGGACGGTGGAAGATACGCTCTGGAAGTGCTATGACTCGACGGATGTCACTCAGATTAACACTGGCAAAATAGCGGAAGTATGGGTGCTATCTCATCGCGTTACTCGTGTGCAATGGACGGGTAAGCAATACGTGATGGTTGTGCAGCCTGCTCAATCAGGAGTGCAGTTCATCCAGTTTCCGCGTCGTGAGTCGCAATCGACCCTACCGCTCAAGGTCATTACCGAGAAAGGCACCAAGCTTAATGTCGTTGCTGGTAACTAACTGCAAGGCTTAGGACTGATTAAAACACGCTTACATTTGGTGCCCAACTCAAGATTGCCAGTAGGGCAACGTAGTTGAAAAATCAATGTGAGTTCAATGGTGTCGAGCGTTAGCTTGAAGCGATCGCAAGATAGGTATCTCTAAACTCATTCCATCAACCAGCTAAATAACCTTTCTACCGTAAGGTTAAAGTCAGTAGCAAAGGTTGGCACTGGTAAGCGTGCCCCCGGTTCATCATAAACAGTAGTCGGTTGATCCGGTCGGTAAACAAACACAGATTGCTCATCTGGATCAATCAGCCATCCCATCTGAGTGCCATGCTTGAGGCAATGCAGAATATTCTTGGTTACTTTAGTCTGGCTCTGATCAGGTGAAAAAATTTCGATCGTCCAATCGGGCGCAAGGGGAAAAACGTTGGCGACTCCACCACTTTCCTTGCGTGGAATTCTATCCCACAGAAATACAGCAAGATCTGGTACGGTGGAGCGTCCACCAAAAGTACAGCGTAATTCTATAAAAGCCCGTGCGATATGGTTAGGCTTGACGACCAGGTTAATTGCAGGTGCTAATTCAGTCTGAATTGCACTGTGCTCCCCTTGTGGCATTGGTTTCTGGATGATAAGCCCATCAAGGTACTCGCTAGCGGGTTCAGTCTCCGGCAACTGTAAAAACTCTTCTAGCGTCAGGTTTTTAGTAGGAGTTTGTACCATTTTAAGACTCCCCTAAGAGGAGTACGTTAGCGCTACTCTACTTTTTATTTTACAAATGTCTTGGGTTGCTGTCGTAATTAAACATTGCGCTGGTACAGACTTAGAGTTTATTGATATGGCAGTCGAAGAGAACGTTAGGACAGACTAAACCTTGAAACTTCCTTTGAGCAAGGATTTCGATTCATCCTACCGCAGAGCGGAAGCAAGCTACATCTTTTATCCTTCATCCTTTTGCTATGAGAGTGCGAGTTGCTGACCGTTGCAAAACTTTGTCGGTAGACTACCATACCGAATTTTGATTACTCTGGATGAAGACGAGCAACGGCTCGGCACCGTCTTCGATATACTGCAACCATCGACTGCCAGCTAAGGATGATTCTCGATGAAGCGCCAACACCCAGAAGTTCTCGCTTTCTTGTCCCAAAGTGGGATCACGCTCTCGGTCTTGTTGCTCTCGCTGGGTGCCACGGTGCAACCTGTGCGATCGTCCCCCTCTGAACGATCTCTGAGTCAAACACTGCCACTGGCGCAGCTACAAACAGATACACCGTCAGCACCATCGCAGAGTAGCAGCGATCGTTCCCTGGCGCGCATGACAACCCTGTTCAATGTGTTGCTGGGCATTTTGATTGTGCTGTTGGCAGCGACGATCGCGGCGCTATGGTTGTTGCGTCGTGCGGTGATTCAAGAGATTGCTACCCGTGCCAAAGAGCAGCTAGAGGGTTTGCAAGAACTTGAAAGCCAGATTACCAAAACCAGGGAGAATGCGAAGACCATTCTGGAGGAAGTCGAAACGATCGCAGATGATGTTGCCGAGGAAGCCGAGCAGTTTCAGCAAGACGTAGCGAAGGAGCGCGATACACTGTCGAGCTTGATCGTTGACTTGGCGCAGTCTAAAACCAAAATGCTGGCTGATCTGGCAACGCAGCTTGTCACATCCAAGCAAGCACTAGAGGACTTGGGCATCACTCTTGCAGCACAGCTTACGAGTTTGCAGTCAGACATTGAGCAGCAGCAGACTACCGCACTCGAACAACTGGCAGCGTCAGAACAGGAGTTTGCCGCCCACCTTGCCAAACTTCAGGCAGCGGCTGTTGCCCAGCAAACGCTCATGATTGGGCACCTGGAGCAGCTCAAAACAGATGTGAAGCCGCATCTAGACGCAGTACAGTCTGATGTGCAGCAGCAAAAAGAGTACACACTGCAAGCCTTAGCGGCATCAGAACGAGCATTTGCCGAGCAATTGGCTGAGTTGCAGTTAACCGTCAAGCAACAGCGCGATCGCAGCCTCGAAGGGCTAGAGACGCTGACGGCTGACTTTGCACCGCAATTGTCTCAACTGCAGGCCGAGGCACAAGAGCGACAGCAGGCGATTCTACAAAAGCTAACAGGAGCCGAACGTGACTTTGGGAATCAATTGCTTGATCTGCAACTGTCTGCAAGGCAGCAGCGCGATCGCATTCTAGAACAGTTAGAACAAGAAAAAGCTGGTTTTTCGCCACGTCTAGAACAGCTTCAGTCTGAGGCTCAACAACGGCAAAGTGGCGTCTTGGAACGGCTAGAGGTTTCGGAACGCGAGTTTGCCACCCAGTTAGTCGAGCTACAGGCGATTGCTAATCAACAAAAAGATCGCATTCTCGAAAACCTGGAGCAGCTTCAAGCTGATGTGACACCGCAACTGTCTAATTTTCGTCTGGATGTGCAAGAGAGGCAGGAGCAAGTGCTTCAGCGATTGGAAGCATCGGAACGAGAATTTACGGCGCAACTGGTTGATTTGCAAGCGATCGCCCAGCAGCAAAAAGATCGCATTCTCGAACATCTAGAACAACTGCAAGCCGACTTTTCGCCGCAGCTTTCAGCCTTAACGACCGATGTTGAACAACAGCGCGATCGCCTCATGCAAAAGCTGGAAGCGGTTGATCGAGAATTCACAGAGACCTTAACAACGCTGCAAACGGACGCTCAGAATCAAAAGCAAACGATCTTGAGTGATTTAGAACAGATTAAGACTGAACTCACACCCCAAATTGCAGGTTTTCAGTTAGATGCCCAACAGCAAACGCAACAAAAACGCGATCGTATTCTGGCAGAACTTGAAACGTTAGAAGCCGAATTTACGGCTCAAATTTCTGAACTTAAAGCAACCGTTTCAGAACAAAAAGATGACGGGTTGCAAACGATCGAAACATTGCAGTCTGAACTCACAACCCAACTTACGGCACTCCAGACAGAAGCTCAAACTCAGAAAGATGATATCCTCAAGCAGCTAGCAGAAGCCTCACCCGTTTCTGAAGAAGCGGTTGCTACGCTGCAACAAAAACTGCAAGACTTGGTAGGACAACTTGAACTATTGAAAGCAAACCGTCCTGAGCTTTTTATTGATGTGAATAAGTACATCAGTCAAGGGCACGAACTCTTTGCTGAAGGAAATCATGAAGCCGCTATTTTGCGCTATGACAAAGTTGTGGAACTCCAGCCAGACAATGCCGATATCTGGTATCAACGGGGGCTAGTGCTGCAAAAAATCCAGCGCCACGAACCTGCGATCGAATCGTTTGATCACATGCTCAAACTCAAGCCCAAAGAAGATAAAGCCTGGTTTAGCCGAGGCATTAGCCTAGCGCGGCTCAAGCGCTATGAACACGCGATCGCTTCCTACGACAGTGCATTAGATAATAAGCCTGACTATCACGAAGCCCTAGTGAACAAAGGGGTAGCATTGGGCATTTTACGACGGCATGAAGATGCCTTTAATGTGTTCGATCGTGCCGTGCAGTTTAAACCAGATGATGCTGTTGCGTGGATGAATCGTGGACTAGCATTGGAAACGTTGGGACGGTATAAAGATGCGATCGCTTCGTTTGATGAGGTTATTCACTTCAATCCTGATTCGTACAAAGCGCTGGATAAACGCGGCTATGCCCTGGCTCAACTAGGTCGCCATAAAGATGCGATCGCTAGTTTCAACAAGGCACTTGATTTGAAACCAGATTATGCCAGCGCTTACTACAACCGTGCCGTTAGCCATGCGTTTCTTGGTGAAGCTGATTTTGCGTTAGAAAGCCTGGAAAAAGCGATCGAATTTAATCGCAGCTACCGCAAGGAGGCGAGGGAAGATGTTGCCTTCGATGAACTCTTAAACGACGATTGGTTCCAGAAATTAGTTGGTGGCTAGAAAGCAAGCGTTTCAGCAATTGACGTAAGGCTACGATCGGTTTAATAGCAACCTACTAGCCAAGTTGGCTTACGGTTTCGTCAAAGGGTAAACCGCAGGCTAGAAAATACATCGTTGTAGACTGGTCAAGTTTTGCCATGCTTTTGACAGAGATGCTTTGGGAGTGTTGGCAAAGGATTGTATTGCTGGCACTGCTGGCAATAGCGATCGCCATTAACGCTACTGCCTAGCTGCAAGCTCGCAGTATGACGCAGTTGGTCGTCAGTGAACACTCAGAATCTCTAGTGACCAGTCATAGCAAATGTATTGAGCGCCGACTATCATAAGCTTTGAGCGCTTGAGGCTCTGGTTTATCCGTCAATTGATTGATTTATCGCTTTTTAGTTGCTGAGATCGACAAACCTAAACCCAAAATCAACAAACCTAGACCCGAAATCAAGAAACGTTTACCCGAATTAAGTAAAACTTATGCAAATTCAAGAAACGCGAACCTAAAATCAATGAATGCTTATGCAAATTCAACGAATGCAAACCCAAAATCAATAAATGCTTGTCGAAAATCAAGAAACGGGTACACGTTGCAAGATTTTTAGCTTGCGATCGCTTAAATTCGTTGCCGAAGCGACTAGCAGGCTTGCAAACATAAAATGAATATGAGCTTTAGTAGATGTATCTCTTTAATAAAAGTAATCTAAGCTACTAAATTTTCTCTCTCAAAACTAATCTCTAGATAGGTCTGGTCTTAATCGCCTAAACTAATTTTCTTGACCACAAGGATTGGTCTAAAGACCCTAACTAGAATAGATAGACGAATGAAGCACATCTAACCATTGTTTAGATAGGCTGCAGTTTTAGTTGCAGTGTGAAAAGTTATCTCTTCAAGTTCACCAATTTATTAAACTTTCTATACATAAAAGTTTATTTAACAGTGCCTTGAATATAATGCAAGCGAAGATTTTCTGGCTAGGCTTCAACTAATGATGAATCTTTTAGGAAAGACGATTGATTTGAAAATTTCTTTCGTCCCACTGTGGGGTACGTTATGCTCCACTCTAACAATTCTCTGCTCGACTGTTCCTGTTATAGCTTTGCCCCTTCAGGAAGGTATGTATCGCATTGGCTCCAGATACATTCAAATTGCAGCTAGTGGCGATCGTGTCTGCTATCAAGGATTCTCGGCAACAGCCAGCACCACTGCTTCGATCTCGCCCCATACATTACCTGATTTTTTTGTTGTTAATTTCAAGACTGCGGACACAAAAGAAACGCTTGTTTTGCACCAACCAACGCTCGGAAATTTGCTCTATGGTACGTTACATAATCTTAATTCCTGGGAAGTTGATAATAAATTTTCCGAGTCAAAAAGTGATTCTATGCAGCGGTGTCTAAAGAGCCAAACTGCTTTCTTAGAGGAGAGTAAATCATCGCGATAATCCTGATCTCAGATAGTTTTTGAATTAAGTAGCAAGTAGAATATTCGCGATCGTGCTTAGATTTACGCTCAGTCTGTACGATCGTGCATCTAAATAAGAACGGCGATCGTAGCCATCGTTGCTCAGTAGGGCAATTGCTGATGCTCTGTCTCAGTCAGCTTTTGAGGCAGCTAGACACTGGAGACAACAGACACAGTAGTTTTTGCAAACTCAGCAACGATAAGATGGAGCTTGATGCTTATCAGGTTCGTTGGTTCAATGCTCTCCCTTTCTCCTACCCTCAAAGCACGGCTTGCCACACCACTGAAGATTGGACACTTTGAGGTCAACAGTCGCGTATTGCAGTCGCCGTTGTCGGGCGTTACCGACCTGGTGTTTCGACGATTGGTGCGTCGTCATGCGCCAGAGTCGATGATGTATACCGAGATGGTCAATGCAACGGGGCTGCACTATGTAAAAGAGCTGCCCATCATCATGGAGGTCGATCCCAACGAGCGCCCGATTAGCATTCAGTTGTTTGATTGTCGTCCCGACTTTCTTGCAGAAGCGGCGCAAATGGCAGTTGCAGAAGGAGCCGACACCGTAGACATCAACATGGGCTGTCCGGTGAACAAAATTACCAAAAATGGTGGTGGTTCCTCGCTCTTGCGCGATCCAGAAACAGCAGAGGCGATTGTTCGTTCCGTTACCAAAGCCGTTGATGTGCCTGTCACCGTCAAAACCCGCATTGGTTGGACAGATAAAGAAATTACGATCCTGGATTTTGCCAAACGGATGGAGGATGCAGGCGCGCAGATGATTACTGTTCACGGACGCACGCGATCGCAGGGCTACAACGGGAATGCGAAGTGGGAATGGATTGCCAAAGTGAAGGAGATTCTATCGATTCCAGTGATTGCAAATGGTGATATCTTCTCGGTGGAAGCAGCAGTCAATTGCCTGGAGCAAACGGGTGCCGATGGCGTGATGTGTTCGCGCGGAACGATGGGCTACCCGTTTCTAGTAGGCGAAGTCGATCAGTTTTTGAAGACTGGCATCCTGAAGCCAACGCCAACGCCTGTAGAACGGCTCCAGTGTGCCCGTGAGCATCTATATATGCTGTGGGAATATAAGGGCGATCGCGGGGTGCGTCAGGCTCGCAAACACATGACCTGGTACTCCAAAGGCTTTGCTGGAGCGGCTGACCTACGGGGACAGTTGAGCACGATCGAGAACGTGCAGCAAGGCTTGGATCTCATTGATCGAGCGATCGAGCGGTTAGCGGAGGATGTCGAGGTGGAACAAGCGGAACTGGCGATCGCCTAGTCTTTTGTCAGTTCTCCATTCAACACACCATAAATAGCCCAAATTGCTGTCGCCCGCAGGTAGTGGCAGGCGCGAAACGTGCCGCTGGCAGTAATTGCCTCCGGTGTGCGGAACTGCAAGCCATTGTCATAAATTTGATGCACCACCGCTTCGGTAATTTGCATCGCTTCATCTGTCATGCCCATCTGCGCGAGAAACGCTGCTAGCCCAAAGTTGATGCCCGTCCAGACTTCCAGAGGATGGGTCGCATTGGGGTTTTCGGGAGCACCGTTGGGACGAACACCATTAGCAGCACCGATCGATTGGGGAATGGGGAGTGGGGAGTGGGGAGTGGGGGAAGAATTTTGAGTTTCTCCCTCTGCTTCCCCTGCTTCCTCCGCCCTTACACCTCTCTCCTCAGCCGCTCTTGCTTCCTGCACAGATGTAAATGTTTGGGCACTTAGCGCACCAGATGCAAGATATTCGTTGAACTTGACGAAGCAGGCATCGTAGACCGTTTGCAATGCCGTTCTGGCACATTCGTCTGGCACCACATCCGGTAGCCCTAGCAGCCGAGCGTAGAACTGACCGCAGAGTTGGTCTGCCATGACGACATCAGAGCCGCTGTTGCTGTCAATGCGGTAGTACTGACCGTTCCAAAGCTTTTCCTGATAGACAGTGCGGGATTGGTCGAGCCAGGATTGGCATTGAAGGCTGAAGGCTGAAGGCTGAAGGCTAAAGGATGAAAGATTAACCTCCCCCTGCTCCCTCTGCCCCTCTGCTTCCTGCCCTCTGCCTTCTGCCTTCTCCAAAATCTTCCCAATCGCGATCGCTGCCTCTAACGCCGCAATCCACAGCCCACCACAGTAAGCGCTCACGCCTTGCAGCTTCCAGTCATCAAAGGTTTGATCAGGTGCACCGGAGTTTTCAGGAATGCCATCACCGTCTAAGTCGAAGGTTTTGAGGTAGGTGAGAGTTTGGACGATCGCCTCCCAGCATTCAGCAAGAAACTCCACATCGGTTGCGCCTGTGAGTAAGTAATCGCGGTAAACTTGCAGGACAAAATCGCTGGGCAGGTCTTTCCAAAGGTTGCAGTCTTGATAGCTGGTGTAGTTGGTTTTCTCCCAGACGTGTTCGTTGGGTGCGCCCAGATCGTGCGGGGTTGCGCCTGGAATTTTGCGGATTGCTGCTGGGCTTTCAGAGCCGATCGTCGTGTAGTAGCCAATGACTCGCGTGCGATCGTCGCTAGCAGGAATGGCTCTCGCAAACGCACGAATCACCGCTTTTTCGAGCTTGGGGAACAACATCAACAGCGCAAAGGAGCCGTAGAGTCGTACATCGAGGCTTTCGTACCAGCGATAGTCGATGCATTCCAGTACAGCAAATTGACCAACGGGATCGCGCTCATCGGCAGCACTCCACAGCGTCCCGCCATCGGTCAGGTTATATAGCTCGTTGAACAGCGCTAGTTTGAACCAGTCAGGCAGATCACCTCGCTCTAAAATCGGCTGTTGCCATGCCTGAATTTTTTCGCGCCAGGTTTGATGATGCTTGAGAGCAGTCCGAGCGATCGCCCACGCATTCTGTCCACTGCGTCCAAAAAAATCGGTGTAGCGCCGAAAATACTCAATGCCCTGTGCAAACTCTGTCACCGGAAGATCCCACGTCAGCACAAAGGGAATGTGGCGTGTTTGCCCCGGTTGTAGAGTAAAGCGAACGGCGATCGCTGCTCCAATCTGCTCTTTCTCCCCCGCACAATCATCTTTATCGACATCAGGTAGAGAGCCATTTTGGCTAAAGGTTTGCCAGAGGTCAGAACCATCTCCAGCAGGGTTCCAACGTGTATGGTAAAAAACTTCGCAGAGGTTGGGGTTGAGATGAGTAGCAATTGCCCACTGACCGTCGCCCTCAGAAACTTTAGGTGTGTAGTGGGTTGGCTCAGTTAGAGACGTTAAATTCTTTGTATCAACATCTTCAGACTTCGCCATAACGATGCTGAGCCGATGTTCATCGCCGATCAAAGAATTGAAGTTTCCTGCGCTTTCGCCTAGTCGCGGTTGGTAGTCGTAAAACGGGCTGCCGTCATCCCGCAACTGTACGTCTGGCGACTTCAGCGCATTGGTAAACCAGCCCACCATGTTTTGCCAGGTCAGCATAATGCTCAAGGTGATGGGTTTATCAGTGGGATTATGCGCCCGCCACTGAAACACTGCCACCGGATAGCTGCTTTCCTGGTAGCTATGCGCCCAAATCGGCGAAAACTGCTCACACGTTAGCTCTGCCTGAAAGACATTTTCGTAAACAAACCAACTGCGAGGGTAAAGGGCATGGTAAGTGCCAGTGTGAGGTGGGAGTTTTGAGTTTTGAGTTTCTTCCCCTACACCCCTTGCCTCTCCTGCTTCCTCTGCCTTTTGCCTTCTGCCTTCTGCCTCCCCACTCGCTGGATACCATTGCCATGCCCCTAGCGTTCCATCCTCCGGCGGCTCAGTGCAGAGGGCATACGCCTGAGTGTGATCGCCCACTTGCTCGAAAACGCTAAATTGGCAGGCTGGCATCGGCTTGAAGATATGCTCACCACCGTCGATATGCCAAAGGTTGAAGTCGCCACGGTGCGATCGCCCAATGCAGCCTGCACCAAAACCACCCAGCGGCATTCCATGCCAGGGACCATCATCCAGATTGCTGATATAGCGGACGGTATACGGCTTTTCCCAACCTAAGCCAATGGGACGGCTCCAGGCACAGGCAGGAATTTCGACGGACGATCGCGGTTTTTGCATTTCCTGATTTTAAGGCGCGATGGGAAGGTGCGATCGCCTTTTGTCAGTTGGTTACTGATACACCTCACTCGGATGAGCAATGAGTAGCACCGTAAGGCGTTGCTGTGTCTCCTCAACTTGATACACTATTCGCCAATCATCAATTCGGTAGTACAACCAACCAATCAAGGAGCCTTTGAGGCGCTTCATGTTCGGATGACTGTAGGGATTTTCTTGCAGTTGAGCAAAGCAGCTTAACCTAACGCTTATTTAAAGAGTCGCAGGCTTCGACGGGGATGGTTTGCTGTTTGCACTACAGGTTTTTGCTTTACCAGCAGTGGCAGCACCGAGAGCAGCGTCAGCATACCCAGCGCTAGAAAGAAGGGCACACGATCGCCCCCGCTCAATGCCTCTTTACCAGCTACCCCCAACCAGGTATGAGCGATCGTCAGGGGAATAATGCCAAAGAAGGTGCTGATTGTATAAGTCTTGAGGTCAACAGGCGTTAAGCCAAACAGGAAGTTGACGAGGCTAAAGGGCGACAAGGGCGAGAAACGCACTGCCAAAATAAAATTGACGGGTCGGTGAGCGATCGCGCGGTTAAGCCGCTGCAACAATGGCTTTTGACCAAAGCGACGCATTGCCCAATCGTAGACAAAGAAGCGCGCCAGCAAAAAGGCACCGATGGCTCCTAGCGTGGCACCAATTAATGACCACAGTGTGCCCCAAAACAGCCCAAAGACGGCACCCCCCGCGATCGTTGAGAGATTGCCAGGGAAGCCGAGGGTAGTAATGATTGCAAACCCCACTACAAAGAAGAACGCCGCATTGGCGCCCAGGTGATTAAGTTCCGTCACCAAAGCCGCTTGATTAGACAGAAAAGCAATTGGAATGTAAAGGCATACTGCTCCGATGACGGCAGCAAGGGCGATCCATAAAGCAGTTTTGTACGATCGGATCGGCATTGGCTTTTGCATAGGAGTAATCTAATTTATCGCCTAATTAGGTGCGCTGCGTAAGGCATGACGTAAAAATACTGCACTTTGCTCCAGACGAAGAGAATCTTTAAGTAGTTCTAAGCATTGCCGAGAGAGGCTAAGCGCGATCGTCTGCTGGGTCTCGATCAGTGTGCTTTTAGCTACCTGTGACCGTTGTACGATTGTTGCCCCAGCCTCTGGCATACCGTGCTTTCTATAAAACCTAGCTATTAGGGATTTTATGGACTGGGGCTGCGATACAAGCGCATAGCAATTCAAAGTTCAATACTGAGCATATACGGTGATGCAAGCGTTAAGGCTGGCAAGTTGCGATCGTCCTTTGTTGATGTCACGTACGTAATCGCACTTGCTGCCTATGTAGATCCTCTATGTACTCTAAGTAATGTGTCACACTGAAAGAACGACTACTGCTGTCAAGCAATTGCAATAGTTTGTAACTCTTCCTTTGTGTTTCCCATCCTAACTACCATGGAACTCGTTAAACCTAAGCTTTTGCCAACGTTGCTCTGTCTTACTGTTGTGGGTTTATTTGCAGCAACGCTCCCCTATCCCACGTTAGTCAATGATTTAACCGTCTTGGGTGTAGACGGCTCCCCACAACAATGACTTTATGCTTGTGCTCCTGCTAAGGCTAGAGGGCATGAGCAAGCTCACTCGCTAGGCTAAGAAACGTAGATCTCTAAACGAAGCGAGATGAAAAATCCCCTCTGGACATTATTCCTGCTCGTAGCGCTACTGATGGTCGTCATTGCACCATTCTCAGCACTGGCGATGCTAATGCTTTTCATGGTTGCTTCTGTTTTTGTCTGGGCGTTCTGGACATTTATCCAAACCTTGTTTTCTAACGATGCAACGTGAGGTGATGAATGTTACGCCGTGTAGGGTTAATGGTTGCGATCGCACTGCTGACGTTACTGCTCTGGCAGGGACGCACTGCTGCTCAGTCGGCAGCAAATCTGCAAGCCGATATTTTCCAGTTGCGATCGCAGCTCAGTCAACTTCGTGCACAGGTAAATCAACTGAGTCGGCAGAATCCTTCCAGCGTCCGTGGTGCACCGCCTAGCCGAACTCCACGCAGTCCAACTGATCCCACTGATCCCCAAATTATTGATCGTCTGGCAACGCTGGCGATCGAAGCTAAGGATCGGCTCAGTGCGCTAGAGAACCGTGTCTCTAAACTAGAACAGGCGACACGGAGAACCCCTTAAGCTTGTGCTGTAGAAGGAGATTGGTATTGCCTCCAAAAGCTGACTGCTAATCGCTGACCGCTACCTTGCTCCCCGTGCTGATTCGCGCCACAATAAAGGAATGTAACGAAGCCTCAGTCTCTTTATGACGTTTCTTTAAGATGACGCTTGAGCAATTAGACACGATCGCGCCTTCCAGCGGCTCACAAGCAGCAATCCCCAGTGCGTCCCTTGCTCCTGTCACTACGTTGGATGAGGACGCTAAGAAACGGATTGATTACGATGTTGTGATTGTGGGCGGCGGCTTGGTCGGTCTGACGCTAGCCTGTGCGTTGCAAGAGTCTGGTTTGCAAATTGCGCTGCTGGAAGCGAAAGCTGAGTCTGCCGCGATCGCTAGAGGGCAGGCTTACCACATCAACCTTCTGTCCAGCCATATTTTCGACGGCATCGGTGTCTGGGCTCAGATGCGTGCTGACGTGAACCTGATCGACCAGATTCAGCTTTCTGATGCTGCCAACTCCATAGTTGTACAGTGCTTGCCAAAGGATCTGGGTACGGAGGTCTTAGGGTATGTGGCAGAGCATCGTGTACTGCTAGAGGCGCTACAAAAGGCTGTGAATGCTAGCTCCAATGTGACCTATTTCTGCCCTGCCACACTCGTTAAGACGATCATGCAGGATGATGGTGTAACGCTAGACGTGATGCAGGACGGCACAACCCAGCAATGGCGGACTCGTCTGCTAGTTGCGGCAGATGGCACACGGTCGCAACTACGGCAGCAGGCAGGCATTCGCACTCATGGCTGGCAGTACTGGCAGGCGTGCGTCGTTGCCTTTATCAAGCCTGAGCAGCCGCACAACAATATTGCTTACGAGCGTTTCCAGTTAGATGGTCCCTTTGCCATTCTGCCCTTGCCTAACAATCTCTGTCGCATCGTCTGGACGGTTCCTAGAGCTGAAGCTGCCGCGATCGCGGCATTGGATGATGATGCCTTTCTTGCAGCGTTGCAACAGCGCTACGGCGATCAAATGGGTTCTCTGTCACTTGTGGGCGATCGCTATGTGTTTCCCGTTCAGCTTATGCAGAGCGATCGCTACGTGCTGCCCCGGTTAGCGTTAATTGGTGATGCGGCTCATTGCTGTCATCCCGTTGGTGGGCAGGGCGTGAACCTTGGCATTCGCGATGCTGCAGCGCTGGCGCAAATTATCCAGGCAGCGCATCAGCAGGGCAAAGATATTGGTGCAGCGCAGGTATTAAAAACCTACGAACGCTGGCGCAAGTTAGAAAACGTGGTGATTTTGGGCTTTACGGATATTCTCAACCGCGTTTTTTCAAACAACATTCTGCCGCTTGTTGTACTGCGTGGCTTGGGTTTGCGGCTTTTGCGTACTAGCCAGTTAGCTAGACGCATTGCTCTGGCGCTCATGACTGGGTTAATGGGTCGGGTTCCAGCGCTAGCTCAACGTGCGAAGACGTAACCACATAGGATAGGGTTTGGGCTTTCCTGTAAGCATTCAGCCGGACGGTGTAGGGTGTAGGGTGTAGCAGAAACTAGCGCTGACCCTATGCGAACCATTGCCGAAATTAATGACAAAATCAGCCAGCAGCGTGCCGTTGTGTGGACGGTGGAGGAGCTAAAAGCACGTGTCGCTGAGGTAGGTGTCACTCAGGCGGCGAAGGCGGTGGATGTCATTACCACTGGCACCTTTGAGCCGATGGAGTCGTCTGGGGCAATGATCAACCTGGGACACACCGATCCGCCAATCAAAATTCGTCAATGCTGGTTGGACAGTGTGCCTGCCTATTCGGGCTTTGGTGCGGTCGATCTTTACCTGGGCGCAACGCAGGTGGGGGAGGCGATCGATGGCGAAGAAATCCGCGAGAAGGGCGGCGGCTATGTGATTGAGGACTTAATTGCAGGGAATCCAGTACACCTGCGGGCGCTCGGACAGGTGACAGACTGCTACCCGCGTGGCTCATTTGAAACCACCATTACACGAGAGACCATTAATCAGTTTTATCTCTTCAATCCGCGCAATCTCTATCAAAACTTTATCGTGGGGGTGAATGGGGGCGATCGTCCCCTGGCGACCTATCTTGGACCACTCCAGCCTCGTCTGGGTAACGCCGTTTATTCAAACCCTGGTGCGATCGCGCCCCTGCTGAATGATCCCGATCTCCAGCTTATAGGCATTGGCACCCGTATCTTTTTAGGTGGCGGCATTGGCTACGTCGCTTGGGAAGGCACTCAACATTTTCCGTTGCAGCGACGGCTACCTAACCGCACACCGATCGGACCCGCTGCGACGCTGGCGCTGATTGGTGATGCCAAACAAATGGATACCCGCTGGGTGCGGGGTTGCTATTTCAAGAATTATGGTCCATCGCTGATGCTGGGTGTGGGTGTACCGTTTCCTGTTTTGCAAGAAGAGGTGGTCGCGCATTGTGCCGTTCAGGATCAAGATCTGGTGGCACCTGTGGTTGATTTCTCAATTCCACGACGAGTTCGTCCAACGTTTGGGCTGGTTAGCTATGCTCAACTCAAGTCAGGACGGCTAACGATCGACGGCAAAAACGTACGGGTCGCGCCGCTTGCCAGCCTGTTCCGCTCCCGCCAGGTCGCGATGGAGTTAAAGCAGTGGATTGAAGCCGGAACCTTTACGCTGACAGAGTTTGTCGCGCCGATACCAGCCGACCAAACATTTCGACCACAGGATGCCTGGGGTTCACAAATTGCGATCGACTAAGGTGGCTCTATTAGCCTTCGCTGGCTGGTTCAGCACGCTTGACTGGTTTTGGCAATGGCTCCCGACGCGGTGCGCCAGTCGGTGCAGCACTTTTGGCGCCGACAGGGCGTGTTTTGCGTTGTGGCGGACGACGATCGCCCGTGCGTTTGAACCCAGCACTAGCAGTCTTTTTCTTCGGTGGCACCAACCCGATCGGGGTGCCACTTGTGACCACTAGAGCTGCACCACGCCGTTCGACCTGAAGATCCCAAAAATAACCGAGTGCTTTAGGGCTGCTTAAAACACCGTCTAAGCGTAGTTTGAAGGCTTTTTCACGATCAGCTGTCTTGCGGGGAGCTTGCTGGATTTTAACCACAATCTGCTGCTCTTCAGCAGAGTAAAACACCACTTCACCCCGAATCGAGAAGTAGTTTTCGTCAAACCCTGAGTCTTCAGGGGTGCTGCTAGCGGGTGCTGCTAGGGAGGAATCAGACTGAGGCGAGGCTTCTAGCTCAGACGCATCTTCACCCTCTTTATTCAGCTTCTCTGGCTCCCAAACGCCGACAATTTGTACGTGCAAGTCCTGCCGCATTTCACGAGTGCGGGGATAAACGACCCAGAGATGCTGTTGCTCTAGATCTAGATGGTTTCGCACCAGGCTCATCACACGTCCCAGTAGCACCGCTTCCACTTCCGTGCCATCACTCGTCAGCATTGCACCACGAGTAAACTGCTCGTCAGTCGGAGTGTACCGACCCCGCACTAGCCCGATCGCACGATATTGCTTCGGTTCGCTAGGTGGTGGAATAGGCTGCTGTCGAATCAAGGCATCTCCAGCAATCGCTTCGGGCGCTGCCGCAGGGCTACTCTCAACTACTGATGGCACCTCAGGCTTGGATGGCATAGCCGTGAGCTCTACAGGCTTTTGAGCAACGGGTGGTGTTGCTGGTGGCTGTGGACGGCTAACGGGACGCATTAACGGTCGCTTGGGTACTAACGGCGATGTGTCAGATGCCTCATCAGACCCTGAGGTAGAGGTGCGATCAATGCTGGCTTCGTTAGACCTAGAAACAGCCGCTGATGTCGGATCAGCAGCAGAGGGCTGTTCTGGAGTGGGAGTAGTTTCGTCAGGCAAGGGAGGCTTGGAGGATTGGGGGAAACGGTCAGGCGAAGGACTCATAGGCTTTAACTCAGTCTGAGCGCTCCATGGCATCGGTCAGCATATTGTACTGAATGCATCGAAGCGGTGGACTAATCCGAAAGGTTTGGGCAATGTTTACAAAAAAAGCATTGAATGGACAGTTCTTTCGGTTCTTTCTAAAGAGTACTCAAGTCGAACGCTTCCAGGACGGATGCATTGGACATAGAGAACTCAGTCTTAACATGGGCGATCGACTAGCAGCAAGATGAATAGATTTCATCATACTCAAAAGTAAGGCGCTGCAATCTATCTAAAGATGCTGAAAACTCTAACAGAAGGGGGTTACAACCAACCGTCTGCAGTACCTGACAATATCAATACAACGGTGTTCACTTGTTGTTACATCAGGGTCATAAAGGAAGCAGCGTGTCCTTTGGTGATCGCTGCAGCATTACTAAAACGTGCCAGTTATTTCTAATTGTTCAGTAATGACTGAACTTGATGTGTTAGCTTGTGGCTATGAGTGCAACATCCTTGCCAAACACTGACCCAAGCCTGATGAAACCTGAGCCACTGCTTGAGCCTCTGCCGTTTGAGTTTCCGCCCCTTGAGCAGCAGCAGTTCATCGAAACGGTTGGGCTTTCGTTTGAGCTAGTCGGTTTGCCACGCATGGCAGGGCGCATTCTGGGCTGGTTGCTCATTTCTAACCCGACACACCAATCGCCGGGTGAATTAGCCACTGTTTTGCAAGCGAGCAAAGGCTCAATTAGCACCATGACACGTCTACTTACGCAACTGGGGTTAATTGAACGCACCAGTCTGCCTGGCAAACGGCGAGATTACTTTCGCATTAAGCCCAATGCCTGGGCTGAGTTGACGAAGCAACGCATCACGCAGATCAAAACATTTCGTCAAATTGCTGAACAGGGGTTGAAGTTGATTGATGACAGCGCACCGCCATTGCGCCAGCGTCTTGAAGAAATGCACGCGATTCATGCCTTTCTAGAGCAAGAACTGCCGCTCATGATGGAGCGATGGGAGCAGCAGCATACGTCTCAGGTGATGCCAACAGCAACAGATAGCCCTACCTAGGTTGGTTAGCGCCCGAACTTTATGTACCCCGCTGCTTCAATAGACAACGGCTTTATTTTTGATTCTCTCTCCTTGCTCTGTTCACGCTCTATTTACAGATTCTCTTTCCCTATGCAACTTCCTCTTGTTGGTAAAGCCAAAAGCACTCCCTGGCTAATAGGACTGGTAGTAGCAGGTATTGTTGGTGTTTCTGCGGTAGCTGTGCCACTGGCGCGCAATGCCGCTCCTAAGCAGTCCATTAGTCAACTGACTGTACCTGTACAAGCAAAAGATATTACGGCGCGCATTACTGCCAGCGGTGAGGTGCAGGCAGTGAAAGAACTGAACTTGAACCCGAAAACGGCGGGTCGGCTAGAAGCGTTGCTAGTGCAGCGGGGCGATCGCGTTAGAAAAGGGCAGGTCGTAGCGCGGATGGAAACGAGAGAACTACAAGCCGATCGTGCTCAGGCGCAGGCAGAACTTGCCAAAGCACAAGCAAATCTCTCCTTGTTACGTGCAGGTAGCCGCCCCGAAGCGATCAGCCAGGCAGAAGCTAGCGCCACCCAGGCAAGGGCGCAAATTGCCGCTGCCCAAACACGGCTAGATCTGGCTTTGCAGCGATCGCAGCGCAACCAGGCACTTTCAGCCGAAGGAGCGATTAGTCGCGATCGACTTGATGAAGTGCTGAACGAAGAACGGAGCGCCAGAGCAAATGTGGAGCAGGCTCAAGCGGGCTACAACAGCCTCGTGCAGCAGCTCAATCAGCAAAAAAACGGTTCTCGCATTCAAGAAATTCAGCAAGCAGCGGCGCAAGTGGCAGCAGCTCAGGCAAGCCTCGATCGGATTGGTGTTCAGCTAGAGGATGCGGTGATCGTTGCTCCGTTTGATGGTGTGATCACGCAGACAGGTGCAGAAGTGGGTGCGTTTGTTGCACCGACTAGCTTTGCCTCTAGCACGTCTTCAGCGACGTACGTTGCCAACCTTGCCAGTGATCTGGAGATCAAAGCTAAGGTGCCTGAAGTAGACATTGCTCAGATTCGGTTGGGGCAGACGGTTGAAATTCGGGCAGGGGCATATCCCGACCAGTCGTTTAAAGGCACTGTACAGCGGATTTCTCCTAAAGCTGAAGAAGACGCTTCGCAACGGGGTGTTGTGACGTTTGCCGTCTGGGTCGGGCTGAATTCTGGTAAAGACTTACTGCGATCGGGCATGAAGGATATTGACCTTACCTTCTTTGGCAAGCCAATTCCGCAAGCACTGATTGTACCCACCGTGGCGATCGTCACTGATAAAGGACAAACGGGTGTACTTGTCCCCGATGCCCAAAACAAGCCTAGGTTCCAATTGGTGACAGTCGGCTCAACGATCGGTAACGAAACCCAAATCCTTAGCGGCATTCAGGCTGGCAATCAGGTCTTCGTCGAACTACCCGAAGGTCAGAAACTGGAAAACATTACGAAGGGTGTGGACCAGAAGAATTAGGGAGTGGGGAGGCAGGTGAGCATAGGAAGCAGAGGAAGTTTTGCTTTTTAGTTCTGCCTCCTCCCTTCTGCCTTCTGCCCTCTTCCTTCTACCCCCTCCCTCTTTCCTTCTCACTCCTCTCTCCTCACCCCTTCATTCGTTCTTCCAATGGACTTACTCGAAAGCGGCAAAATGGCAGTCAAAACGCTGACTGCAAATAAGTTACGTAGTACGTTGACGATGTTGGGCATCATTATTGGCAATGCTTCGGTAATTGCGATGGTCGGCATTGGGCAGGGTGCCCAAAAACTGGCATCAGAACAGTTTGAATCGCTGGGACCCAACGTCTTGTTTGTTACACCGGGTAGCGGCGAAGCCAGGAATCGAAGCTATGATATGCCGCGCACGTTGGTTTGGGAGGATGCAAAGGCGATCGCGGCTCAAGTGCCTTCTGTGGCGGAAGTGGCTGCTCAACGCCAGAGCCAGTTGCCAGTGGTCTATCGTAATCTCAATAGCAATTCCTTGGTCGTGGGTACGACACCAGAGTTTCTGGTAGTGCGGAGCTTTGACATGGCAAAAGGACGCTTTTTGACGCAGCAAGATGTGGATGGTAGCAAGCAGGTTGTAGCGCTAGGAGCCGATATGGCTACCCGTTTCTTTGGCAACAAAGACCCGATCGGACAGCAGCTTCGCATTGGCGGCATCAGTTTTCAGGTAATTGGTGTGTTGCAGGCAAAAGGTGCGTTTTTGGGCAGCAACCAGGATGATGCGGCATACATACCGCTGACCACTCAAGCCAGCCGCCTGACAGGACGCAACTCCCCCTATGGCTTGGACTTAAGTTTTATCTCGCTCTCTGCTAAAGATAAAGCCAGCGTGGGAGCAGCCGAATTTCAGGTGTCAAACTTACTGCGGCTGCGGCACAAAATTACTGATCAGGATGACTTTACGGTGCAAACGCAAAAGGACGTGCTGCGTATTGTAGGCACCATTACAGGCGGGTTGACGGCAATGCTGGCAGCGATCGCAGGTATTTCTCTACTGGTCGGCGGCATTGGCATTATGAATATTATGCTTGTCTCTGTCACAGAGCGTACCCAAGAGATTGGTTTACGCAAGGCGATCGGTGCCTCGCAGCAAGACATCCTGATTCAGTTCATTATTGAAGCAGTACTGCTCTCGGCAGCAGGCGGTCTACTGGGCACTACGATCGGCGTCGGTGGCATTCTCGCCGTTGGTGCCATTACTCCCCTCCAAGCAAGCGTTTCACCCGTTGCGATCGCTCTTGCAGTCGGTGTCTCCGGCGGTATCGGCTTATTCTTTGGTGTCGTTCCTGCCCGCCAAGCCGCGAAACTTGACCCGATCGTCGCGTTGAGAAGCACTTGATAGAAGGCAAAAGGCGGAAGGCTAAAGGCTAAAAAGCGGGATTAGGAGTTAAGAGCCATAAATCCGGTTTCTTAGAGCATCAGGTTGCAACGTTGAATTCAGCCGAAACGCCGATAAAGCCAGAAGCCAGAACTAACTCCAACTACTCTTTCATCCTTCATACTTTATCCTTTCTCCCTCTGCTTCCCCTGCATCCTTACCACCCCTTCGCCCCTCTCCCCCTACCTTTCTAACCCTCCTACCCCTTCACTCCTCTCCCCCTCCCCATGCCTACCTCCACCATCATTCGCCTCGAAGACATTTACAAAATCTACGGTTCTGGCGAAACAGAAGTGCAGGCGCTTGCGGGCGTTGATCTAGTTGTCGAACAGGGCGAATACTGCGCCATTATGGGGGCATCTGGTTCGGGTAAGTCCACCATGATGAACGTGATTGGTTGCCTCGATCGACCGACACGTGGGCGCTACTATCTCGATGGTGAAGACGTTGCCCAACTAGACGATACGGCTCTGGCTCATGTGCGGAATCGTAAGCTGGGGTTTGTGTTTCAACAGTTTCATCTGTTGCCGCAGCTATCGGCGATCGAAAACGTCATGCTGCCGATGGTGTATGCCAGTGTAGCCGAGCGTGAACGCCGCGATCGCGCCGTTGAAGCACTGACCCGCGTTGGGTTGGCAAACCGCATGAACAACAAACCGTTTGAGTTATCAGGTGGTCAACAGCAACGGGTCGCGATTGCACGGGCGATCGTCAACCGTCCTGTGCTACTGCTAGCAGATGAGCCAACGGGTGCTTTAGACTCGCACACTACTGTAGAAATTCTCAATATCTTTACTGAGCTAAACGCTAGTGGTATGACCGTTGTGATGGTGACACACGAAGCAGATGTGGCGCGCCGAACGAATCGAGTGATTTGGTTTAAAGATGGTGGTGTTGTGCATCCACACCTTGCCCCACAGGAAATCAGCCAACTGCTAGCAGCCTGAGTGCTGGTTCGGAGCAACGAAGCAGCGGCAACAAGGCACAGTGTAAAAGAACACTTTAACTAATATCTGAATAGTTGCTCATATGTTATGGTAATCGGTATACCAAACAAGGTGGAAACTATGGCTACTGTGACCCAAATGAAATGTGCTTGCGACAACTGCCTGTGCGTTGTTTCTGTTGCTGATGCAGTGATGAAAGATGACAAAGCCTACTGTGGCGAAGCGTGCGCCAATGGTCATCCTGCTGGGCAAGGTTGTGGTCATACAGGTTGCACCTGCGACGCTTAAGGCTTCGTATTGAGAATCAACCAAAGAGTGAAAGGTAAAGCTGTAACGCCTTGTTTCAACTACTGTACGTCACATTTTTTGTGCCATGGGAACTAGAAAGAAACGGCTTGTAATAGTAATTGCTCTGGTTTAAGTAGATGTTGCTGCCGTAGTCATTGAGGTGAAGAGTGGGTGTGTCATCGCTTCTCACCTCAATCGTTCTACTTCTTGGTTAACTCTCAGGCTTGGCTCTAGGTGCCGCTTACCGTTTGACCCAGTGGAATTGTGACAATAAACTGGGAACCCTGATTTGGGTTAGATTTGCATCTCAATGTGCCTTGATGTTTTTCAGTCACGATTTGATAGCTAATCGATAAGCCCATGCCTGTTCCCTTGCCGACTGGCTTGGTCGTGTAAAAAGGATCAAATAAGCGACGTTGCGCTGCCTCAGGAATACCGAAGCCATTATCCGCGATCGCGATCTGTACTTGGTTATCATTCAGCAACTCGGTCTGGATCGTAATGGTGGGGGTGTAGGTTTCAGGATGCTCAAGACAATGCTCTAACCGCTCGTCTACGGCATCGATCGCATTACTCAAGATGTTCATAAATACCTGGTTTAATTGCCCGGGATAGCATTCAATGCCAGGTAAGTTCCCATATTCCTTGACGACGTTAATGCTGGGTCGATCGCTTTTCGCTTTGAGCCGACTTTGCAAAATCATTAATGTACTATCAATGCCGTCATGCAAATTAACTTCTTTCATTTCCGCCTCATCCATGCGGGAGAAGTTTCGCAGCGACAAAACAATTTTTTGAATGCGATCAGCGCCCACTTGCATTGAGCTCAAGAGCTTGGGGAGATCGTCAATTAGAAAGTTCAGGTCAACTGCTTCTAATTCTGCTTGAACGGCAGGATGGGGCTGAGGATGGTACTGCTGGTACAGTTCCATAAGACGCAACAAATCCTGAGTATATTCATCGGCATGAACTAGATTGCCATAGATAAAATTAACGGGGTTGTTGATTTCGTGGGCAACGCCTGCAACTAATTGCCCCAAGCTAGACATCTTTTCACTCTGGATCAGTTGCGTCTGGGTCTGCTGCAGTGCTTGCAACGTTTGAGACACATCATCAGCTTGTCGTTTCAGAATTTGTTGAGAGGCTTGTAGTTCTGCTGTACGTTGCTCGACTCTGACTTCCAACTGCTCGTTCAATTGTTGTAGTGCTTCTTTCGTCTCTTTAAACGCAGTAATGTCGTTGCGAATTGCCACATATTGATAGGGTTCTCCTGGCTTGCTCAGAAACGGCACGATGGTTGTGTCTACCCAGTAATAAGATCCATCCTTAGCGCGATTTTTAACCTCACCTTGCCAGACTTGTCCCTTTGTAATAGTTTTCCACATCTCCATAAAAAACTCTTTGGGATGATAGCCAGAATTGATTACTTGATGCGTTTTTCCAATTAGTTCCCAGGGAGCATACTTTGAAATTTGGCAGAACTTATTGTTAATGTAAGTAATTACACCCTTTGGGTCAGTGATCGCTACGATGGAAGACTGGTCAAGGGCAAATTTGACATCTGCGAGATCTTTGAGCGATCGCTGCAATGTTTCTTCTGTATGTTCTAGCTCTGCCACTCGCCTGCGTAAAGCAACTACTTCGTCATAAAACAGTTCACAACCTTCAGGGACCAGTGTGGAAGGGTAGCTAGCCATAGCTTTAAACGTAGGTTCAACCGGTAATGGTTTACTATTCCCTGTGAAAAGTTGCCCCCTTCAGCAATTTACGCTTCGATACAGTGAGTTAGATTGATACAGCTTGCTTGACATTTGTATACTTAAAACGCTGAAAGTACATACTTGAAACGCTATAAAGAGTTACTTTTGTCCCCTACCTTCTTGCTCACAAGAGCCTGGAGGCGCGAGTCCTTTAACTACCGTAGGTTGATGACGTAAAATTCGCCTTAAAGGCTCGCTTAAGTTGCTGCAATCATTTGGCAAGTGTTGTCCTGCATGAAGTGCTGAATGGTGTAGTTGAATGAGACCGCAAGAATCTGATAGTGGGTTGCCTGCCCCATGAGTAACATCATGGTTAAAGGTTGTTTGCGCCTTTTGTAGCGTAAGGCCAGTTAATGTTGAGGAACTTACATTATGCGACCCACGATCGCTGAACCATTTTCGACTGAGGCACTGCGCTGGGATGCAGTCTTAATGCGCGATCAGCAGGCGGAGGGCGCGTTTCTCTATGCGGTGACAACAACGGGTGTGTATTGCCGCCCGGCCTGTGCGTCACGGCTGCCGAAGCGTGAGCATGTCCGCTTTTTTCAAACCTGTTCTGAGGCAGAGGAAGCAGGTTTTCGTCCGTGCAAGCGGTGCCAGCCAAACGCTACATCACCTCACGAGGCACAAGTGAAATTGGTGACCCATCTCTGTAACCTGATTGAAACGTCCGAAACATCACTGTCCTTAAGCGAGTTGGCGATAGTTGCGGGACTCAGCCCCTATTACCTGCAACGGTTGTTCAAAGCGATCGTGGGCGTAACACCCAAAGCGTATGCGATCGCTCAACGTCAACAGTGTCTACGTGATGACTTGCAAAAAGGTCGCTCTGTGACTCAAGCTATTTACGACGCTGGGTTTAGTTCGAGCAGTCAGGTTTATGGGGGAGCAACCAGTATGCTAGGCATGGCACCCAGCCAATACAAAGCAGGGGCAACAGACGTGGCGATTCGGTTTGCGATCGAGCGATCGTCTTTGGGTTTGGTTTTGATTGCAGCAACCGACCGAGGCATTTGCGCGATCAACTTTGGCGACACACCAGAAATTTTGACAGAACAGTTGCAGGCTCGCTTTCCCAAGGCACAATTACAAGCATCTGATCCGGCTTTCTCTCACTGGGTTGCACAGGTGCTCGCCTTGATTGAAACCCCTGATCGTGGACTTGATCTGCCGCTAGATATTCAGGGCACCGCGTTTCAACAGCGCGTTTGGCAAGCGTTGCAGGCAATTCCACCGGGAACAACTATGAGTTATACCGAAGTCGCTAAGCAAATTGAGCATCCCACAGCCGTTCGAGCCGTTGCGGCAGCCTGTGCCGCCAATACGCTTGCGGTTGTCATCCCCTGCCACCGGGTAGTTCGCAGCAATGGTGCCTTGAGCGGGTATCGCTGGGGCATTGAGCGCAAACGGGCATTGCTAGAACGAGAAGCCCTGGAATAACAACAATCAATTTAAAGCAGGGCATTGAGCTTGTAGGGCTAATGGACAGGAGCTAACCGTTGCCGTTGCTGAAGTATGTCGGGTGCTTTGTGTAAGGTGTAAGAGTGGTCTTTAACCGTATTGCTATGGCAGATTCTATGCAGCCAAACACACAGCCAGAGCGCTTAGAAGCAAGCATCGATGCCATTCTGCCCGTAACGTATGCCGATGTCGAAGCCGCAGCCGAGCGCCTCAAGGGGCAAGCACATCGCACCCCAGTCATGACTTCAACGACAATCGATCGTCAAACCGGTAGTCAAGTCTTTTTTAAGTGTGAGAACTTTCAGCGCATTGGAGCCTTTAAGTTTCGAGGGGCATACAACGCGATGGTGCAGTTGCCAGAAGAGCAGCGTCGGCGCGGGGTGCTAGCGTTTTCATCAGGGAACCATGCTCAGGCGATCGCGCTATCGGGTCAACTGCTTGACATCCCTACGACGATCGTTATGCCAGAGGATGCGCCCACCGTCAAACTGGCAGCAACACGCGGCTATAGTGCCGAAGTTGTCACTTACAATCGCTCGACTGAATCGCGGGAAGCGTTGGGTCAGCAATTAGCAGGCGATCGAGGACTTACGCTGATTCCGCCCTTCGACCATCCTTATGTGATTGCGGGACAGGGCACTGCCGCAAAGGAACTCATTGAAGAAGTGGGAGCGCTGGATTTGTTGCTGGTTTGCTGTGGCGGTGGTGGTTTGTTATCGGGTTGCGCGATCGCCGCTCATGCCCTATCGCCCTCGTGTCGTGTCATTGGCGTGGAGCCGAAACGTGCTGATGATGCCACACGATCGTTCTATGCCAAAACGCTACAAACCGTAGAGAACCCAGACACGATCGCTGATGGTGCCCGTACTGCGTCTCTTGGGCTGCTCACCTTTCCACTGGTCTTGCATTACGTTCACGATATGGTGACGGTTTCCGAAGCCGCCATCCTGCGCGCTATGTTCTTTTTGTGGGAACGCCTGAAGCTCGTCGTTGAACCCACGGGAGCCTTGGCGACTGCCGCTTTGTTAGAGGGCATCGTCAACGTTCCCAGTGCCCGCATTGGGGTCATCATTAGCGGCGGCAACGTTGACCTGAAGCAAGCAGGCAAACTGTTTACCAAAGTCACGAAACCGCCTAAAGCTCAGCCTCGCGTACCGTGGGCAACCGAACTGAGCTAGATAGATGTATACCCGCGACCGTTAAACTGATGACCACCTTCTACCAAACTCTGCCTGAGGTGGTTTCACTTCCCGCAAGGTACAGGGAGGACGATGCTATTTAGATTAAGGTTAGAGGAACTTAAACCCCGTTGTTGTTTTCGCTTGGCAACTCAACCTTCGCTTTTCTTGCCCGCTGCATAAACTGTAGGCATAGAGCAAGCAAAGCGGTAGCCACGCGCTCGATCGCACCACTGGAGCACAATCCTTATGTCCCGCCGAAAGTCCTCTCTCTCTGACCTTCAACAACCAGCACGGCAGGCAGCCGCCCAGCCCTGGGTTGAACCACTGGCACGATGCGGCTATGCCGCCAAAGGCGTTGTCTACTTGGTCGTTGGATTCTTAGCAGCACAGGCAGCCTTTACAACTGGGGGTAAAACAACCGATACGAGCGGAGCCTTAGAAACTATCCTCGACCAGCCTTTTGGGAAATTTCTACTGGCTTTAGTGGCGATCGGGTTGATAGGTTATGCGCTCTGGCGCGTTGTCCAAACCGTTTTTGATCCGGAACACGCTGGTGAGCCAATGAAGGCAAAGCAGCTTGTGCAGCGTCTTGGCTACGCTTTTAGCGCAACCGCTTATATTGGGTTGGCATTGACGGCAGTAAAGCTCATCATGGGCAATGGCAAGGGCAATAGTAATGCAACTCAGGATTGGACAGCCCGCTTGATCGCTCAACCCTGGGGGCAAGGGTTAGTCTGTTTGGCAGGGCTAGTGGTGATTGGGGTAGGGCTTTCGTACCTTTATCAAGCCTATAAAGCTGATTTTCAACGTCATTTTCAACGCCATCAGATGAGTGAGACCGAGCGCAAGTGGGCGAAATGGCTGGGGCAATTTGGGATTGCGGCACGCGGCATTGTGTTTGGCATCATTGGGAGCTTTCTCGTTCTTGCTGCCTTGCATGACGATGCCACCGAAGCGATCGGGTTAGGCGGTGCCTTAGCGGCGTTAGCACAGCAACCCTATGGTGCCTGGTTGTTAGGCATCGTTGCTCTAGGGTTGATCGCTTACAGCTTTTACTCGTTGATTGAAGCGCGCTATCGGCGCATTGCCCAACCTCAATAAACCCGCTAGTTCGCCGTCACCTTATAACTGGCGATTGATCTTGAGGTGCATACAATAAACAGCTAAAACAGGGCAGGCTAAAAAGCTCAACGATGCAAAATTGACAACCCAAAACCATAAAAAACTGCTTTAAGGTGCCAATCTTGTTGGCTATGAGCGACCGCTTTCAGCCTGTCCAACTGCTCTAACAGTGGTTAATATGACTTGGTAAGGTCAAACAAAACGTGCAACCTTGACCTGATTCACTTTCTACCCAAATGTGTCCACCATGCTGCTGCACAATGGTGCGGCAAATTGCTAGCCCTAAGCCTGTGCCACCTTTTTGTTGAGCATCTGCCGCTTCTACCTGCTGAAAGCGTTCAAAGACTGCCTCAAGCTTGTCAGCGGGAATGCCTCGCCCCTCATCTGTGACACGAATGAGAAGGTAAGGTGCTGGGTGTTGACCCACTTCAGATAAGTGCGGCGATCGTTCTGCACCTTGGCTCTTCAGTTCGATCGTCCTGCCATGCTCTAGTGCTTCAGTCCGGAACTCAGCGTTGAGCCAGATGCTGCCGCCCGGGTGGGAGAATTTGATGGCGTTACTCAGCAAATTGATCAGCACTTGAAGTAGGCGATCGGAATCAACCCAAACATTTGCACTGACGGAATGCACCGCTAAAACTACAGACTGCTCATCCGCCAATGTTTGCATGACTGCTGCTGCCTGCTCTAAGAGAGCCGCAATCTGGCAGCACTGTTGGGATAAACTAACCGTCCCTGACTCAATGCGCTCTAGGTCAAGGAGGTCGTTAGTCAAACGCATCAAGCGGTTCGTGTTTTTGGCGGCTATATCAAGCATCCGCTGTCCGTTAGCTGGCAGAGTGCCCAGCTTCCCAGTTTGCAGCAGCTTTAAAGCACCTTGAATCGATGTGAGAGGTGTGCGAAGTTCATGACTGACTAGCGCAACCAGTTCACTTTTCATTTGTTCAATAAGACGACGCTCTGTAATGTCATTCAGAATCAGCAACAGACCATCTAAGGGCTGCATTTGACCTGCGGTTTCTCCAGTCAGCGGTTGATAAAACAGTGGCTCTAACTTTAGTTCTAACCAGTGCTCACCGCGATGTAACTCATGAACGCTCATGGGTTGCTGCGCTTTCAAACTTTGTAGATCTGCCTGCCATTGAGCCTTAGAGAGCCACTGAGGCACCAAATGATCGTCAAGACGATCGCCCACCTGGATCTGCAACAAAGTCGCTGCTACAGGATTGCAAAACCAAACAAGCCCATCTAAATCAGCAGCAAGCAAACCGCTAGAAAGACTGCGGGCGATCGCCGCTTGAGCCGACTGCGATCGCCCCAGTTGTTCTGCTAAAGCTGCTAGTTGGCTTGCCTGCTGGACTAATACTGGTTGCTGCAAGTAGTTGGCTAGCGTCGGTTGCAGCGATCGCACGTTGTCAAGCACCACCTCTGGAGTGTACGTCTGCCAAAGATGTTTGACCTGCCGTTGCAGCAAGGCACTCATTCTCAGTTGCTCACAAAGCAAGGTTGTGCCCAGTGTCCCGGTGAACAATGCTAACGGCAAGGCAACGGGCAACCAGTAGCCAACCCAAAGCAACAGTACACTCAAGCCTACCCAGGTTACACTCAAGCACAACCAACTACCGAACCGGAGCCTGAACCGCCAATGGCTTAAAAAGAAGCTCAAGCCCGGTCCCCCAAAGAGCAGGATGGGTACCAGCCAGTAGTCTGGAACACGGTGCAGCGGGTTTTGTCGTAGTAGGTTATGAACGACAGCAGCATGCTCATAAACACCACCTGTAGCCGGATTACTATTAAATGGCGTATTTAATGGATCAAACCCTATTGCCGTCAAGCCAACTAAAACAATTTTGTCCTTAAACGCTTGAGGTGGAATTTGCCCTTTAAGCACCTCGACAAAGGAATAGGACGTTGCTTCTTCCACCGGACCCGGCCAATTGATCCAAAACGGCTGCTTAAGGTCAGGTAAGTTCACTGGGGCTTGAACTAGCCCGTAGGACTGTACTGCTGCAATGCCTAGCGCTGCCTGCTCAGGAATCTGAAGATCAACTTGCTGGGTTAGATTACCTAAGTTCTTATGTTTAAGGATGTGCCCAACCGCGATCGCTGCTTCCTGCAATAGTGGGGTTGGCACCAATGGTACGCCTGTGTCATCCCGCGCTTGAGCCACTACCACGCGCCCATGTTGTTCCATTGCACTTGCCAGTTGTGTATCTTCAGCACTCGGCTCAGACCACAACATATCGAAGGCAACCACACTGGCGTCTGCTTTAGTTAACACCTTCAGCAGTTGAGCATAGCGCTGGCGCGACCAGGGAAACCGCCCCAGCGCCTTTAAACTAGCATCGTCGATCACCACTACCACCACTCGCTTATCCCAGGCAGTTGGTCCCCGAAGGCGAAACAAGGCTTGATAGGAAAGCTGCTCCAGGGGATACCAGGCGCTCAACTTAAACAGCAATCCGACGACAAGAGCTGTGGCAGTACCGGGAAGTAGCCGCCAGCCTAACTTACCAGGTTGCCAGGTCATACACCTGCTTTTTGCCTAACGGCGTTGTTACGACTGCCTGCACCCGTGCTTGGGAGGCAATGGGTAAGGTCAGGTCAAACCGACCATTGCGATCAGTAACTTGTGGCTGCCCTGCGATCGTCAACCCATTCACAAAGTCGATTTGACCGATGAGACGCGCCCAGCGCACATTGCCTTTAATTTCCTTGCGAATCTCAATTTTCAAGCTGGTATCGTTTCGCAAGGGCACTGCAGGAGACGGCGGTTCGCCTGCAACCACTAAATTCTGGAACCCTCCATTCACTGTGATCGCTTTCCCTAGTGCGTTACTGACGACACTGCCGCTCAACGTCGCCAGCCCAGTTTTGCCATCGGGCTGAATACTCACGCCGAACTCAGTGCCTCGTACACCGCTCACACCGGCTGGAGTTTGAATCTCTAGGCGAGAGCCAGGATTAGTAAAGGGTCGCACCTTCAAGCGCACTTGCCCACCTGTCACCTGGAGCCGCGTGATGCGTCCGTTTCCAGGAGCCACTTGCAATGTTTGAATGCGTAGGCTGGTCTGTTCCGAAACGCTAATGGTGCCAATACCTGTATCGGCAGCTAACACCACCTTTGCTTTGCTCCCAGTCTTAATTCCATCGCCAACTGCCTGTAGCCGCAGACCGACCCGCGCTGGTTGAGAGGATTGTCCTCGATATAGAGTAACTGGACCAGCCATCTGCTGAATTTCTAGCCACCGGTCTACTCTAACAGGCACGGTATTGGAGCCGCTGTTATCCGCGGCTGCAAACATAAACATCACCAGGAAGGGAAGGGTCGTTAGCAGAAAATATTTAGTTGAAATCGTCTTAGATTGAGAGCGATTTTCACTCGTTGACTTACGCATCAGTCCCTTCTGTCCAATACTGTAGGCGATTCAGCCTCATTTAACGTACCCAGTTTCATATATGAATGATCGATCTTTAAGGTTGTACTAAGTAGCTAGGCGTAATTATCCATAAGACACATTAAGCGAAGTCGAAATGCTCTCAGTCCTAGGTGTTGGCGGGTTGAGCGCTGTCGAAACCCAGTCTCTCAGTGGTGCTTAATTTAGCCCTCCTACTTACCAGTGAAGCAAAACAACAAAATCTGCTTTAGAGAACTTTTTCAGCGGGTGACAGCTTACTCAGCCCTGTGCAAGCACAACTAAGCCAGCCTTAAATTACCAGAAATGGTTGGTCGATCGCCTAAACTACCTGTGCCAGGGAACGTTTTTTTACATTCCCATACTTAGAGCGCATCTGGTGCGGTTTGGTAGCCACAAGCTTTGTAACAGGCACTGTACGACTGCCTGGTTGGGTTCTTTGCACAGGCTTCGGTAGCGTCTGAGGTACACGGAGGCAAATCCAAAGCCCATACCCCCGATGCGACCAGGTAATAACAACTTGGATGCCTCGCTCTGCTAACGCCCAGCCCAACGAGTAAACTCTCTGACGCTGATCAAACGCGAAAGTGCGTACCTGACGAAATAATTCGTTTGAGCAACGCATGCCGCTTTGCAATTTGCCATCAGCCCAAAAATTAAAGAGTGAAACAAGTTTTTCGTTGATTAGCAAAGGTTCCATCGTTGTAGCTCATCCTAAGCATTAACTGATTCAAGGGGAATGCTGTTGGGTTGAGGGCAAACCAACAACTGCATTACTTTGAATCTAAAGCTAAAAGGTGAGGAACTTGGAAAGAGAGGCATTTCTCCTACATAAGGTGGTAATTATTCGGTTCTAAGCTCCGTCCTTAGAGTTCGCTGACAGCTATCTAAATGGCATCAGCTTGGGGTGATAAGCTTTGCTTGATAAAGGCACCAGCAGCTTCACTATCAAGCGGTTTTGAAAAGAAAAAGCCTTGAGCGTAATCACATTTAAGCGCCTTAAGCTGCATTAGTTGTTTGGATGTTTCTACACCCTCAGCAATCACATTGATACCGAGGTTCCAGGCAAGCTGAATGATTGTACGGACAATTTCCAGTTGCTCTAGGTCAACATCGACGCGGTTAACAAACGATCGATCAATCTTCAACGTATCAATGGGGAAGCGGTGTAGATAAGCTAGCGAAGAATAGCCAGTGCCAAAATCATCGATATAGAGCTGGACACCTAGAGTTTTGATCTGCTGCAACATCCTGGCAGCAGTTTCAGGATTCGCCATAATGGCGCTTTCGGTGATTTCTAACCTGAGGCTACGTGGATCTAGTCCGGTTTCTGCAAGGCTTTGTTGCACCTGTTCAACCAAATCAGGTTGCGAGAATTGCTGGGCTGAAAGGTTCACGCTAACGGTTAGAGGTGGTTCCATCAGGGTTTGTGCTTGCCAAAGGCAGAGCTGCCGACACGCTTCGCGCAATACCCATTGACCAATCGGGTTAATTAAACCAGTTTCTTCAGCCAAAGCAATAAATTTCAATGGTGATACCAGTCCGTTTTCTGGATGCTGCCAGCGTATCAATGCCTCAAAGCCAGTGATTTGTTGAGTCGCAATGGAGACGATCGGCTGATAGTAAAGTTTAAACTCCTGGCGCTCTAGGGCAAGTCGGAGATCTGTTTCGAGGCGTAAACGGGAGGTTGCTTCCAGTCGCACGCCAACATCAAAAATTTCACAACGGGCTTTACCCAGTGCTTTGGCTTGGTACATGGCTGTATCAGCATCATGCAGGAGATGTTCGGCACGATCGTAGACTGTTTGATTCCAGGCAATGCCTATGCTAGCTGTCACAAAAACTTCCTGATTATTCAGGTTAAACGGGGCAGTGAGCGCTTGCTGGATATCGTCTGCTGCCGCCACTGCTAGGTCCATAGCAGCAACATCTCGCAGTAAAATCGCAAACTTGTCTGCTTGCAAGCGAGCGACCGCGCCTGTTGCTGGGAGAGCAGCAGCTAAACGATCGGCAATCTTCATCAGCAATTGGTCTCCCATGTCATAGCCCAAACTGTCGTTGATCACCTGAAACCGATCCAGATCAACCAGAAGCACCGCAATGAGCGGTGGCGTTTGTGGCTGGTTTACGGTTGAGAGTGGTGCAAAAGACTGGTTGAGCCAACTGAGAAACAATGCTTGGGTGGGTAAGCCAGTCAGACTGTCGTAGTAAGCTTGACGTCGCCAAAGGCTTAAAGGTAAAAGCCTCTGTATATTTGGATCGGGGGCATTCTCTACAGGTAGCGGAACTGTCAAACTGTTGGCTACCTCTGGTTCACGCTCTAACACCTCAACGAGATGCATTAAGCGGTCAGTATTGCTTAATGCAATCTCTAACATGCGTTGCCCTCGCTCGGGCAAAGTGCCTAGCATTCCGGTCATCAACAAACCGAGTGCTGCCCGAATGGAGGTAAGCGGAGTGCGGAGTTCATAGCTCACCAAAGCGGCGATATCATCGCTACTTGGACTTGGAGCAACGGGAGGTTCGCAGGCTGCACTATGAGGAGGGAAACTTGTACTCTGTTCTTTCATCTTGCAATTTGGCTAAAGAACCATTCACTTCAAACGATGCTGAAAGGTAGGAGCAGGGACAACGCATCGTTCAACCGTGAATTTACCCCTGCAAGGTGAAGAACTTGAGAAGATTCTAACGTTAGCTGGTCATAGATGCGTTGGGTGATCATAGATACCAGCAAGGGATCATACATTCCAAGCAAGTGCTTCTGCAACCTGATCAGCTAAGGTAACAGGATCAAATGGTTTGGTTAACACAGCCATAACACCTAAGTCAGCAAAGTAGCGCTGGTCAGAGGCTTGCGCTTTAGCCGTTAGTAGAATAACTGGAATTTGAGCTGTTGTGGGATTGGCTTGCAGTTTTTGAAAAGTGGCGGGACCATCCATATCAGGCAGCATCACATCAAGCAAGATTGCGTCTGGCTGTTCCGCTTCAGCCATTGTAATGCCTTCGTGGCTAGAGGCGGCTGTGAAAACGTTCCATCCTCCCATAATTTCTAAGCTGGTTTGGGCGACCTCTCGAATATCATCTTCGTCATCAATAATCAAAACTCGTTTAACTGTCACGACTCATCACCTCGCTAATAATTTGTAATACTTTATAGTCAATGAAAAACTGCTTTTGCTTACGGGGTGTCAAAAGCGCTAGCGTTTAACTTCAACTTCAGTTTGCCCCTGAAGTAAGGCGGGCGATCGCGGCATTGCGATGTCTATCGGCAACGTTATGTAGAACGTACTTCCTTTACCCAGGACACTCTCTGCCCAGATCTGCCCGCCGTGTTGCTCGACTATGCTCCGGCAGATTGTCAGACCTAAGCCCGTACCACCTCTCTGACGAGCATCTGATGCATCAACCTGTTGAAAACGATCGAAGATTACCTCTAGTTTGTCGGTTGGGATACCGCGTCCCTGGTCTTTAACGGTAAGCAGTAGGGTGCCGGGTGTTAGGCTCTGGGTGTGCTGTGTCTGGGTGTGTTGAAGGTTAAGGGTTAGGTTACTTGCGCTCGAAGGGTTCGGCTGAACCGTCACAGCAGGGTTTGGAGCGCCCACCCCTGGCTCTGACTTTTCGCTTGTCTCTTGAGTTAAGGCAGCCGTTAGCCAAACTGTTGTACCAGGTGGGGAGAATTTGATGGCGTTACTAAGTAGATTTGTGAGAACCTGTACCAGGCGATCGCGATCGGCATGCAGTTGAGTGGATGCCGAGGCAATAGAGACGGCAATATTTGCTTTTTCGGCGCTTAACTGCATCTCACTAACGACTTGTTGCATTAGATCGGTAACATCAAAGGTTTGCTTGGTAAGCAGAGATTGACTAGAGCCTAGCCGCTCCAGATCAAGGATGTTGTTAATGAGGACACCGAGGCGATCGGCGCTACTGAAAGCAATCTCTAGCATCCGTTGTCCTTTAGCAGAGAGGCTACCGATTTGTCCGGTTTGCAGCAGGCTAAGTGAGCCTTTAAGCGACGTTAAGGGTGTTCTCAATTCATGGCTCACGACCGAAATAAATTCATCCTTCATACGTTCCATGGCGCGGCGATCGCTAATATCGCGGGCAATAATCGAAGCCCCAGTTCTGTTGCCTGCTGCATCCCGAACGGGAGAGATCGTCAACGCGACATCAATCCACTTGCCATCTTTGCGGCTATGTTGCGTTTCGCAATAGTTTAAGTACTGCGCTGGATTTTCATCAGCAATCATTTCTAGCCATTCGTTTGAGTGAGTTGAGACGGCTAGAAGCACGATCGCTGATCGCCCTCTGGTTTCTTCAGCCGAGTAGCCATAGATTTTCGTAGCACCGGCATTCCAGCTTGTAATTTTGCCGTCTAGCGCTACACCGATGATGGCATCACAAGAGGATTCGACGATCGCCGCTAGTTGAAACAGCGCTTCTTCTGCTTGTTTGCGATCGCTGATATCACGAACCATGACCAGCACTTCATCCTCCCCGCTTACTACAATGCGAGCTTCTTCAGTACAGGCTTTGTCATCTCGGAGTAGCTGAAATTCATAGACTTGCGTCTCACCAGTTTGCAATGCTTTCTGCGTG
This sequence comes from Phormidium sp. FACHB-592, assembly GCF_014695795.1. Classification (NCBI taxonomy): domain Bacteria; kingdom Bacillati; phylum Cyanobacteriota; class Cyanophyceae; order Oscillatoriales; family Oscillatoriaceae; genus Phormidium; species Phormidium sp. FACHB-592. The sequence continues at coordinate 24,201 of NZ_JACJOZ010000022.1, read as the reverse complement.
TAATGGATGCGTTGCTGCGCGATGTCGGGTGGCATGACCTCGTGAATATTTCTGCCCCGCATCTCATTATGTGGTTTTAATACTGTGAAACTTTTAGCAGGAATAAAATCCAGGTATGTGCCATCTTTCGTCATCCGAATCATCAAGTCTGGAATGGCTTCAACCAGTGCACGATTGGTTGCCTCACTTTTGCGAAGGGCATTTTCTGCCTGCTTGCGTTCAGTAATATCAATCCCTGTGCCTATGACGTACTCGACAGCACCATCATCGTCTAACAGCGCTGTATTCGACCAGGCAATGAGCCTCTGTTCACCCGTCTTCGTCATCCAAGCGTTTTCATGGGCATTGGGAAACTGCCCTGCTTTTAAATCTGCAAAAACTGCTTTCACAGGCTCCACGTCTTGCGGCAGCAAAAGAATATCCCAAAAAAGTCGGTGTCTGATTTCGGCGAAGGCATGACCGGTCGTCTGCTCACAGTTTCGGTTGAACCGTACAATGCGACCTTTAGCATCAAGAACAAGCACTAACGCACCGACTGTATCCAAAACAGCAGCGGTAAAATCACGCTCTTGCTCCAGCGTCTCCTCTGCGTAGTAACGTTTTTGGAGTTCAGCGTAGCCTAGGTAGAAAAGCAAAGAGAGAATGACAAAACCCAAGCACGTGGCAGCAAGAAACCGAACGGTTGAATCAGAATGCAACGCTTGCGACCAGGGCTGCTGCTGGAAGTCGATCGCGCTCTGATAAAATATTGCACTGAGTGCCATTAACGCGGCTGTAATACCTGCAAAGCTAATAACACTGCTAGCGAAGCCAATGCGTTTTCGTACTGTTTGTTTTGACTCAACCGCCGATCGTTCTAAAGCGTCAAGATTGCGGCGTAACTCAAGTTGCTTCACTACTTGGCGTGCCAGGATCTCCAATCCTTCAATTTGCTCTGGGCTAAGTATGCGTGGTACGCGATCAATCACACAAAGTGTTCCCAGTGCATGACCTTCTAAGGTAATTAAGGGCACACCAGCATAAAAGCGGACATGAGGCTCAGCCGTAACCAGGAGATTAGTGGTGAACCGTTCGTCCGCAGCAGCATCAGGAACAATCAAAATCTCTCGTTGTAAAATAGCATGGGCACAAAAGGCTATTTCACGTGGCGTTTCATTAACTTCTATGCCTACTTTTGACTTAAACCATTGCCGATCAGCGTCAACTAAACTCACCATCGCTATGGAAACGCCACAAATATGAGCAGCGAGACGAGTGATATCATCGAATGCAGACTCAGCAGGTGTATTAAGAATATGGCACTGATGCAATGCTGCCAGTCTTGCTAACTCATTGGTTGGTAGGGGAGCCTGGGTCATGGACGTTTTGCTAGACCTTGGTGATATTGCTATAAGAGCTAAAAGGCTACTTTGGGCGGTTTGATGAAGCTAGCATATGCAATCGGCTGCGAAGTTCCAGACGGCTTACAAGCTTTTTGTCTGCCAGTGTTGGTGGTTCAAGGCAGACCTAACTTGTTTAAATCTAAACTCAAACTGTGAGGAACTTGGGAAGGCTAATAACAATTCAAAAGGGAATGCCGCAGGCAGAAGAATCTTGATTTGTAGCGTGTCAAAAGGGAATTGGTATTACAGCAGTTTTCACTGAAGTGAACATAATTTTGAGCGAACGATCAGCAGTTGACGAAAAATAGCTAACTGATCGCTGACTGCTAACGAAGGATTGCGGCTGATTCATTTAAACGTTGCCATCGCTGCTTATTGCCTTATCTTAAGGGCTGCTGCTCTCATGCCGTAGCCTACGAGTGCGCTTCAAGCGATTGCAAATGCGGGCAACTAACTCTGGAGCCACGATCGGTTTGCCTACATAATCATCGGCTCCAGCTTCAAAGATTTGATGGAGCGTAGCAGCATCCGTTTTGGCAGTAAGAAACAGCACAGGTACCCAACCCCAACGAGTATTGTTACGAAGTGTGCTGCATAGTTTGATGCCGTCAATCTTAGGCATTTCAATGTCGAGGATGACGAGATCGGGTGCGACGGTGGGCAGAATTTCCCAAAAGCGCTGCGGATCGTCCAGGGGGGTGACTTGAAAGCCCCAAGGTTCTAGTACTGTTTGCAGTACCGTTAGGATTAAAGGATCATCATCGATCGCGAAAATGCTTGCCTCTGTTACTTGACACGGCTCGCTGGGCGGCTGCATTTTTGCTGGCGTTGTAAGTGCCTCCACTGTCGTTTCGCTGCTCGGCTCTAAGGGCTGGGAAGGTACACTGTCTACCGATGCTCGTAAACGGGCTATCAGTGCTAGCAAATCGGTTAACTGTGCTTTTTTTAGCGCTCCTTTAGCTTGCAAAAGCGTCTCGATTTGTCGTGCTAGCTGAGAACCTTCGTCAGCACCAAAGGTGCCTAAAGACCCTGCAAGCTTGTGAGCTTCTTGCAGTGCCTGATCGTGCAGTGCGCTGTCAAGCTGATTCATCTGTAGCGCCTGGGCTGCCTGTTCTAAAACAGCGATGCGATCGAGCACCTTGCCTTGAGCACGCTGCCAAATTTTTGCCACCGCAGCCTGAGTCTGGTGCTGCCGCTGGTCATCTGGTGCTGCTAAAGCTGGTGTTGAAGACTGGGCAGGCGTTTGAGCATATGACTGATTCAGGCGATACCCCAAACCATAAACTGTCTCGACTAAATCGGCGGCTCCAACTGCTTTCAACCGCTGCCGTAGTCCCTTGATGTGGGTCTTCACAGTATCCTCCCCTGGTGGATCGTCATCCAACGACCAGAGCTGATCCAAAATTGCGCTACGGCTGTAGACTCGCTGATTATTCCGCAAGAATAGTTCTAGCAACGCATATTCTTTGGGCGTGAGGCGTAACGGTGCGCGATCGTAGGTCACTTCGCAACTACTAGGGTCAAGACGCAACCTGCCCCACTCCAGCACCGAAGCGGTGACAACTGATCCCCGCCGCAGTAACGCCCGCATTCTTGCCGCTAGCTCTTGCAGGCAGAGCGGCTTCACCAGGTAATCATCAGCGCCTGCATCCAAACCCATTACTTTGTCGTTACTGGTGTCTCTAGCCGTCAGTAACAGTACGGGCACTTGTTTGCCCTGGGCACGCAACTGGCGGCAAAAACTAATGCCATCTAGTTTTGGCAGCATTACATCCAGCAAAATCAAGTCATACGTCAGACTTTCGGCTAGTGCCCATCCTGCTTGACCATCGGCAGCCGTATCAACGACATAATGTTGCTCAGTCAGAGTCGTTCTGAGTAATTCGGCAAGGTGCTCATCATCATCCACTAACAGAATTCTCATTGCAAACGTTGCTTGAGGTTTAGAAGGATCCTATAGCTGAATGCCGTTGCATGAACCCTGAGAGCGATCGTCCGCAACAATCATCACATAGGCAGCAACAAAGGCAGTTCATGAAACTGACCCTTAGTATCAGCGCACTTTTGTGAGGGCTGCAAGATGGGCTGCAACCTTCTAAAGGTGCCCAAACAGCCTCAAGCTGTAACGAAGAAAGGTGCCATCTTCACTGGTTGCCGAAGAACCTGGGAACTCTGGGTGGTGTTTAGTTCTGGCATCCCTTTTTTAGGAACGGCTCGAATCATACCCAAAGGCGAATAACCTTGTCCGTCTTTCCGAGTTCCTCACCTTGTCCGTCTACTTTTGTAATCAAGCGCCTCAATACCCCATTTCAAGGCGTGTGATTGAAATCATGGCTACATCCACCCCCGCAATAACAAGCACTGTAACAGGTTTAACCAGGCAGCAACAGCAGCAGAGCACGGGTCAGTTGTCATCGCAGCACCAGCAGCAAGATTTCCGACAAGAAGGAACGAGTATGGCTAACGGTAAAACATCTCCAGATCACATTTCCATTACCGAATTTAATGCTTCAAAGCAGGTTCAATTTTTTGATGGCTTGAGGACTATTCGTTTTAGTGGGCAACTGTCGCTAAAAAGCCCCTTGGGAAGTGTCTGGACGTTTTACTTTTACCTAGGTCGTATTTTGTATGCTACTGGCGGAACCCATCCAGTGAGACGGTGGATGCGAAATCTAACCGCTTACTGCCCCCAACTCGATGTCGCTCAGTTCAAATCCATGAGCGATCTTGCTAGCCCTGCGATAGAAGCCATGAAGGTTTGTTGGGAGTATCAGGCATTGTGCTCTTGGGTGGCTCAACAAAAAATTACCCGTGAGCAAGCCTCGAAGGTGGTCTGGTCAATTGTTTCTGAGGTGCTATTTGATGTCACTCAGGCAAATGAAATTATCTATTTGGTTGAGTCGAGCAATTCTGTTTTTACGCCCTTAATCTTGTTTGATGCTGAAAGGCTGATTGCCGACGTGCAACAAAAATGGCAACTCTGGCAGCAAGCAAAGGTTGTCGATCGCTCACCCAATCAAGCGCCCATCATTCAACAGCCAGAGCGACTACAGCAGCAAATCTCGGCAGTTTCGTATCAAACCCTCGCGACCTTATTAAACGGTAAGCGCACGCTGAGAGATTTAGCTGTTAAGCGGCAACGCGATGTCGCAGAGGTTACCCGTTCTCTCTTACCCTACATTCAAGCTGGCTTTGTCAAACTTGTAGATGTTTCTGATTCTCCTGTACCGTTTGCGGGTCTCCCGACTGCCGCGACACCAATTTCTACGGTGGGTACCTCTACAACGGCAATGGAAGGCTTGCTGGTTGCTTGTGTGGATGATAGTCCAGCTGTTTGCCGCGTGATGGAAACAATCCTCACTCAGTCTGGGTACCGCTTTATAGGGGTGCAGGACTCGCTACGGGCGATCGCCACGCTGTTAATCCGCAAACCCGATCTGATCTTTCTCGATCTGGTGATGCCAAACACCAATGGCTATGAAATTTGTAGCCAGTTGCGGAAGGTGTCTGCTTTCCGCGATACGCCGATCATCATCCTTACGGGCAATGACGGCATCGTCGATCGAGTGCGTGCCAAGATGGTCGGCGCGTCTGATTTTCTTGGCAAACCAGTGAATGCTGAAACCGTGTTGGCGGTGGCTCACAAGCACCTCAAGCACTTGCAGCAAAACAGTTCTCTGATAGTTGGTTAGTCGTGTGATTCCGCGTTGTGTTTCGGCTTTGTTTCGGTTGGTTGTGTGTTTCAGGTTGATGTCGTCGGTTTAAGCGCGGTCGCTAGTCTTTTAAGGGGATAAATTCCATGAGTACTGTTTTAGTTGTTGAAGATTCTTCGACCGAGATGGAGATTCTCACCGCTTGCCTGCAACGGGGTGGTTTCAATGTTGCGACAGCTAGTAGTGGTGAAGAGGCATTAACCAAAGTTGGCAATATTAAGCCAGATGTCATTATTTTGGATGTGGTTTTGCCAGGTTGCAGTGGTTTTGAGCTTTGCCGTGAGTTAAAAGCTGATGCTCTTACTAACAAGATTCCGGTTGTGATGTGTTCAACTAAAAGCACTGACATGGACAAGTTTTGGGGCATGAAGCAAGGAGCCGATGCTTACATCACAAAACCGATCGACCAGGAAGAACTCGTTCGCACAGTTAAGCAATTAGTTAAAGGCTAAAGCAACCCTGTATTTGGTGCTCTAAGGATAACCATGCTACCTGAGTCTCTACTCGAAACAACCCGCTTTCTCGATCCGCTCATCCAGCCTGACGAAACAACTAAAGGTGTGGGTCAACAGTTTTTACGGTTTCATCTGGAACTAGCCACTACAGCATTATTGCCTGTGAACCAATTGACCGAAGTGCTAACCATTGCGATCGAGCAGATTATCCCAATTCCACATTTGCCCGCCTGTGTGATGGGTGTGCACAACTGGCGCGGCGAGATTTTGTGGATGGTGGATTTGGGTCATTTGATCGGATTAACACCCTTGTACCAGCAGGCATTGAGCGGTTCCACTTACACGGCTGTCGTGATTCACCCTTCAGCAACGACCCGACAAACTAGCAGCCAAATTCAGGCTGGAAAAATGCTGGGCTTGGTGGTTCACCGAGTAGAAGACATGGAATGGTGTAATCCAGATTTAATTCAATCGCCTCCTGCCTCTGCAATTTCACCCGCTTTAGCACCATTTCTACGGGGTCACTGGTTGAACGCTCAGGCAGAACTTGCTCTGGTTTTAGAGGGTGATGCGATCGTTCAATCTTTCTCCAACTAGCCCAACTAAAACTTCAAGACAGCCTCTCTACCATCACTGAATTTTAAGGACAACAGCTCATGCTAGATCAACGCCCAACTCCCTCTGCTTCTAATGGCAAAGTGCCAACATCGTTAGATGACTCACTCCTCACCTCCCAGCCTCAGCCACTAGAGTCAGCAGAGGTATCACCAAATGCTAAGGTGCCCGCTGTTTGGTGGCGGCAGTTCAATCAAAGTTGGGATAACCTTAGTATTCGGCTAAAACTGACGTTGCTGCTGGTAGCGGCGGCGGCAGTGCCTGCCGTAATTGTGACAGAGGGTATCGGTCGGATTGCTCAGAATGACCTGATTGATGGGTTGCAAGTAGGGTTGCAACGCGGTATGGATACGTTGGATGAGGGCATCCGTAGCGCTCAAGAAGACAGTAAAGTTGATGCAAATACGATCGGTCACCTGGTGGAAACAGCCGCCATTGATTTGAGCAATCCTAAGGAGGTTGCTGCTAATCGATCGCGGCTGCAATACTTCATCGCTGATGCAAACATCCTGGAAGCGGGGGAGCAACAAAGCTTTATTGTGTTGACTGACGCCCAAGGGCGAGTCATTGCTCAAAACAACCAAATTCTGGCAGAGAATTTTGCTAGCTATCCAGCCTTGCCCAAAGACGGTAGTGCTCCAGCACCAGCGACTTTCCGCCCCGTGACAGTGCCAGTCGGAGCATCACTCGCTGATCTACCCATCTTCAAAGAGGCGCTGAGCCGCAACAAACTGCTAGATGGCGTAGAGCTGTTAAAGAGCGACCAACTCAAACGTCTAGGGCTGGCAGAGCAAGCCGCAATTAATGTGCGATCGCAAGACACAAAAGGCTTGGCAGAAGCTAAGCAGCCTGCACCAGAAGGCACCTACGACATTGACCAGGGCAAGATCGGTTTGGTTGCGATGGCGGTTCACCCCTTATCAGTGAAGGGGCGCGTTGTTGGTAGTGCGATTGTCGGTCGAGTTTTGAATCGTGACTTTGGTGTAGTGGATCGCGTTAAACAGACTGCTGGTGTTGCCACTGCTACCCTGTTTGCTCAAGATTGGCGCGTCAATACCAATGTGCCTTATAGCGATAAAAGTACCCGTGCCATTGGCACTCGTGCTTCACGAGAAGTCGCAGATCAGGTGCTTACTCAAGGAAAGACCTTTACGGGTCGGGCAAACATTGTTGGCGATACCTACCTCACGCTCTACAAGCCGTTATACGACCATCGCCGAACGCTAAACCCAGCCCAAGCTAAGCCGATCGGTATTTTGTATGTTGGCGACCCTGAGAACAAAGTTAATCAGGTATTGCAGAAGCAGCAGTTGATTGGTCATGGTATTGGTGTTGGCTCTCTGGCATTAGCAGGTTTGTTTGCGGTTGGCGTTGCTGGCACGTTCTCGCGTCCGTTGAAGCGTTTGGCTCGCTTTGCCCAACAGGTGGGAGAAGGAAATTCAGGTGTACGGCTAGAAGCAACGGAACGTCAAGACGAGATTGGCATTCTTGCCCGCGAATTGAATCAGATGACGGTCAGTATTGAAACCAACCTGGAAGCAGCCCGCTATCAGGAAGAACTACGGGGACAAGAGGCTATCCAACAACGGCAAGGCAAGGAAGCACTCCAAAAACGCGCCATGGAATTGCTTATTGAAGTTGACCCAGTGAGTAGAGGTGACCTGACAACTCGCGCCAAAGTGACAGAAGATGAAATCGGGACGATCGCCGACTCTTACAACGCTACAGTTGGCAGCTTGCGGAAAATTGTGACCCAGGTACAGGCAGCCGCCCAGCAAGTAGCGGCAACGGCGGGAAGCAGTGAAGATTCGGTACAAGTGCTATCGAGCGAAGCGTTGCAGCAGGTAAAGGAAATTACGATTGCGCTCGATCGCATTCAGGAAATGTCTCTCTCCATTCAAGCCGTTGCTGCTAACGCTGAGCAAGCCGAAGCAACCGTACAACAAGCGGCTAAAACGGTAGAAGAGGGCGATGCCGCTATGAACCGCACTGTTGATGGCATCATCGCTATCCGAGAAACAGTGGCAGAAACGTCTAAGAAGGTGAAGCGGTTGGGTGAATCGTCCCAGAAGATTTCTAAAGTCGTGAACCTCATTGGTTCGTTTGCTGCTCAGACCAACCTTCTGGCGTTGAATGCATCCATTGAAGCTGCGCGTGCTGGTGAAGAAGGTCGTGGTTTTGCAGTCGTTGCTGATGAGGTGCGATCGCTGGCACGTCAATCTGCCGCAGCCACTGCCGATATTGAAAAGCTAGTTGCTGACATTCAAACAGAAACCAATGATGTGGTTGCTGCGATGGAAGCAGGTACAGAGCAGGTTGTGACTGGAACCAAGCTGGTGGATGAAACACGGCAGAGTCTGAACAAAATCACTGCTGCCAGTGCCCAGATTAGTGCCCTGGTGGAAGCGATCGCTCAGGCAACCGTAACCCAGTCTCAGGCATCTGAAGCCGTGTCCCAAACGATGAACGATGTTGCAGCCAGCGCTAACAAAACATCCACCGGAGCCGCTGAGGTATCCACTTCGTTCAAAGACCTCTTGGCAGTAGCTCAAGCGCTACAAGCTAACGTGGGTCAGTTCAAAGTGAACTAAAGGCTTGAGTTGCCAAACAGTTTAGGGCGTAAAGACTGAGGAATTGTCTACGCCCTTTTCCTACTCCCGTTCGGCTGAGCACTCACGTCGAAGCTTACTCCCTACGCCCTACTCCCCACTCCCAGCCCGTTCTTCCCTTCATTCCCCGCAAGATTATGGCGATCGACTCTGATATTCGCGATCAGGCGTACCAGTTTTTCATTCAGGAAGCGCCTGAGCTACTGCAAGTAATCGAAACAGAACTGCTAACCCTCAGGCAAGAGCGCAGCACAGCAAAGATACACAACATGATGCGGGCTGCTCATTCCATCAAAGGGGGTGCTTCCTGTGTTGAGCTGGAAACGATCAAAATGGTGGCTCACCGTCTTGAAGATATCTTCAAAGCGTTACACCACGATGAGTTGGAGATTGATGACGCACTCGAAAGCGGTTTACTACAAGCGTATGACTGTCTCCGCCTGCCGCTGTTAGAAGCCATTGCTACGGGAGAAGAACCTGATGCCGAACAAACGATCGCCCTTGCAGAACCTGTCTTTGCTCAGCTTGAAGCACAACTGCACAACTTTTTGGGAGCCAGTGCCAACCTACCTAGCTCCATTGAGTTAGGGGTGGATATTGCTGCATCCATTTTTGAGGTGGATGTGGCGGAGGGCATGGAACGCATGAAACGGGTGTTAGCTCGTCGTCAAAATAATGAGATGGCAGCCGAACTTCACGCTCAGGCAGAAGTGTTTGCAGGCATTGCAGAACTATTGACCCTACCGGGCTTTGGCTCGATCGCTACAACCGTTTTGGCAGCGCTAGCAGCCCATCCTGATCGAGCGTTGGACATTGCTCCACTGGCATTGGCAGATTTTCAGGTTGCCCAACTAGAGGTATTGGCAGGCGATCGCACTCAAGGCGGAGCACCATCCCCCGCCCTGACCCAGTTTGCGATCGTGGCTCCCATCTCAACGCATCCATCGCTTACAGTCCTTGAAGATCTCAATCTTGTTTCAGATGCTGCTTTAGACGACATTGCTTTAGATGCTGGGCTAGAAGACATGGCTACCTTGTCAATGCTGGATGAGCTTTGGGGCGAGACAGCCGTTACCAAGCCCGGTACTGACTCCATTACAGCAGGCGCTACCTTAGATGATGTTTGGAGTGATGCTCCAGTTGCAACCGAATTCGCTTTTCTAGACTCTTTCGGGGTTAATGAACTTGATGCCGATGCACTGAATGGGAAAGCTCTCCCAGTGATGCCTACGGCGCTCATAGAGCAGATGTTTGTTGATCACGGGCTTGAAAATCAGGCGATCGCGCCAATCGAGCTACCCTCTGTTACAGCGGAGCCAAATCATTTAACTGATCCACTTGCTGCCGTACTCGCGCTTGATGCTATTTTTGGTGATTTAGCAGTTGGTGAAAGTGCTGATCCAGTTCTACCAGTAGTAGGAGAGCTGCAACCAGAATCTGAGGCAATATCTCAGACCAAAGGCGATCGTGTTCAAGCTTTGATGGAATCAATTACACAAGACTTCGATCACTTGCCAACAGTTGAGGCAATCCCACCCCTCTCTATGTCGCCTGCCGCCAGTCCTGTAAAGACGGAGATCGCAGCCGCCAGTTCGATTCCAGCGAATTACAAGCAGTATCAGAAGCCAGCAGCAGGGGCAACCGCACCCTCAGAAGCCGTCAATCAGCTTTCTGTACGGGTGAATCTCGATCGCCTGGAGCGGATGAATAACCTCGTTGGCGAGCTTGCCATTAACCGTAACGGACTATCACTGCAAAACGAACAGCTACAAACGGCGGTTCAGGAATTGTTGCGTCGGTTTGCCAAGTTTCAGTCTATGGGAACTCAGTTGCGCGATCTATCCGATCAAATGTTGATAGCGCCCGATCGTCACAGCTCCTGGAGTCGCTCTCAAGCGAGAAATGGTATTACAACTGGCGTGACTAACGGCACAGCACAGTTAACCACTCAGCCTACTAGCCAACAGCGTGGGTTTTATTCCGCAGACTTTGATTCACTCGAACTCGATAGCTACAGCGACCTCCATCTACTTCTGCAAGCCACATTGGAAGAAATTGCCCAATTGGAGGAAACGGTTGGTGACATTGTGCTGTTGAGCGGTCAATCCAATCAAACGTTAGAAGGACAACGTCAGAAACTTAATCACTTACGTGATGACCTGATGTGGGCAAGAATGCTGCCTCTTAGCGAAGTACTCAATCGGTTTCCACGCACCTTGCGCGATTTAGCGACCAAACATGGCAAACCAACTAATCTAAAGCTAAGTGGTACTGGTGTTTTAATTGACAAGGCGGTACTAGAAAAACTCCAGGATCCTTTACTGCACTTGCTCCGCAATGCATTTGATCATGGTATTGAGCCGCCTGAAATACGGTTGCAACAGGGCAAGCTAGAACAAGGTCGGATCGAGATTCGAGCCTACCACCGTGGAAGCCAAACCATCATTGAGATTCGGGATGATGGACGCGGTATTAACCTGGAAAAGATTCGTCAGCAGGCGATCGCAATGGGCTACTTCACAGCAAAACAAGCTGCTGGTATGTCCAATGACCGTCTTTTGAATTTGCTTTTTGAACCAGGCTTTTCTACTGCTAGCGAGGTCAGTGATTTATCCGGTCGGGGCGTTGGGTTAAATGTGGTATGTGCTCAACTGCAAGCACTTAAGGGTACTGTCACTGTCGCTTCTGAGCCTGGACAAGGAACCACGTTTACGCTGCGGATTCCACTCACGCTCACGATCGCCAAGCTACTGGTTTGTCTAGTTGGGGCAACAGCCGTAGCGTTGCCATCCGACAGTATCGAAGAGATCTTGATTCCCAAAGCTGATCAAATTAAACAGTCCAATGGACAATCGTTTCTCCATTGGCGTAATCAACTCGTGCCAGTACAACCCTTATCTGGTTTGTTAGATTACGCCTATCCCTTACCCGAAAGCCTTCCTAATCAAGCGTTAGTAGCTGTGCCAACACCAGAGACGTGGGCAGCCCCGCTACTCCTGCTGCGTCAGGGTGATCAAATGCTAGCGCTCGAAATCGATCGCTTGGTGACAGAGCAAGAGTTGGTCATCAAACCCTTTGGAGCCGCGATCGCACCACCAAGCTATATCTACGGCTGCACTATTTTAGGCGATGGAAGCCTGGTTCCTGTGATTGACGGTGTTGCCTTGTTTAGTCAAATTACCGCTAGCACTCAGCTGACCAGTCCTGCTCCGTCGTCTACCGCTTTGCCCACGGTAACGTCTCGTACAGGCGCTACCGAGCCGAAGCCCACTCTTGTCTCAGCCAAAACACCCACACTCTTGATTGTGGATGACTCGATTGCACTGCGCCAAACCCTGGCATTGACGTTGCAGAAAGCAGGCTATCGGGTTTTGCAAGCGCGCGATGGTCGGGAGGCGATCGAGCAACTTCAGCAAAATACAACCATTCAACTGGTTATTTGCGACATTGAAATGCCGAACATGAACGGCTTTGAATTTCTCACTCAGCGCCGTCAAGATGCCTCGCTTTCAGCCATCCCAGTTGCTATGTTGACCTCTCGTGGCAGTGATAAACATCGACAGTTAGCCATGCACCTGGGAGCCAGCACCTATACAACCAAGCCCTATATTGAGCGTGAATTTCTCGCGATGCTCACCCAGATCTTAAAGCCTGTTGAGCAACCTGCAATGGCTGTAGCAACGTGAATTAGAGGAACTAACCATGAATCATCATTCAGTGAATGCGTCTATGACTGACATTCGGCAAGCAAAGACAACCGTGACAGCGCCTACCCTGAAAGCGATCGCCTGCAAAATTGGGCATCTCAATTTGGCAATTCGCATCGAATCGGTTGATAAGATTCTGAAGCAGACACCTGTTTACAGCAGTGGCTTAAATAGTGTTGGCATTGCCCATGTGGGCGATCGCGAAGTAACTGTGTTCGATTTAGAGCGGCACTTGTTTCAAACTAGCAACATGGATACAGCTCAAACTGGCTATCTTGTTGTCGTTCGCAATACCGCTAATGAATTTCGTGGCATCCCGGTAGCACTACTTCCTACCTTGATCGACATTCCCTTACCAACGCTGCGGCTCTTGCCAGAGTCTTACCGCCACAGCGATACACTGGGCATTGCTAGTCATGTTGCCCTTATTCCAGAGCCAGAAGGCTTACTAACCTTGTTTTTACTTGATTTAAATCTCGATTTACCACTTGTTAAAATTGCTTAAACATAGTTGGCAACTAACAGCAACTCTTATTTGTTCTCCTTGCAACTCAGGGCAGAGGTTTTAGAGACTATTTCTCTTCCTTCCGCTTGATATAGAATCCTGCTCTAGATAGGGACAGCTACTGTAGGTCGCCTGTTAACTTAAGAGCATGACAAAGGTTTTTCAGACCACTATTCAACTGGAGTTGACATCATGAATATCTTGGCTTGGATCGTTTTAGGTTTAATTGCAGGCGCAATCGCAAAGGCTCTTTTTCCTGGGCATCAGGGTGGCGGCATCTTGGGCACCATGATTCTGGGTATTGTTGGTGCGTTCGTCGGCGGTAGTCTTTTCAGCTTCTTGACCACTGGAACACTGGCGTTAACATCAGCTGGGTTGAGCATTGGTGGCATTGCAGTAGCGGTACTGGGCGCGATTGTAGCGCTGTTCATCTACTATGCTGTGACCCGTCGGAGTGCTTCCTACTAATTGCTTAGTTCTTGAATCACTTTCAATCTCTAATGGTGAAGCCCCTGCACAAGCAGGGGCTTTTGTTTAGCTAGGTATAGCATCAGGAACGCTGACCCCGTAGCTGTTAAGCGTACAAGGGTCAGCAGTAAATGAACATCTTGCTTGGACTTTTCAGTCCACTCCTTGAGCTTAGTGCGAGTTGTTAGAAGCTTGCGTCTTTCCATAGAGGGGTCAGGCAATGCACCAGGCATCTCTTACGATAGAGAATGTATAGGGGCTTCCCACCGTTCGACAGAGCTTTGTGCTAACTAAGAATTGAAGGTCATTGAGGGAGAAATTAGCGATCGTCCGTTAGTTGTCTCTACCTGGGCTATAAGTCAAATCTATGCTTCAGCCTCAGTCACTAGAGCTGAAGAATGACTTATATAAGGGTGGCAGACCGCTTAAACCAGCGTTTCATTGCTCCACTTGCGTTTGGCTACAACATTTAGTGCAATGAGGGATCACGGGATGCCTCATTGCACTAACAGCAGCAGTAAGCTGTGAATTACGATCTTTCGACGTACAAACGTATTAATCAATAAGCTGGTGACAAGACTCGAACTTGCGACCGGCTGATTACAAATCAGCTGCTCTACCAACTGAGCTACACCAGCACACCATCAGTAAAACATACTAACAAACTCTGTCGCGTTATGCTCGATCGTGCCTACTGATTAATTTGCTAAAGCACTCGTTGAGCCGTCGTACTTTTCGCTCGTTCTATGTCTTGTGACGACTTCATACTAAGAACTCGGAACGATCGTCCAAACGGTGTTCTCAGGATGATAAGCTAACGAATGCAACTAAAGTGCTAGGACAAGCTTAAATGACCGGGTTAACCGAGGTTCCCTACTTGCTGCGAGCAGCTCGCGGCGAAGCGTTAGACCGTCCGCCTGTGTGGATGATGCGGCAAGCAGGACGTTACATGAAAGCCTATCGGGACCTGCGAGAGAAGTATCCATCCTTTCGTGAGCGCTCAGAAATCCCCGAAGTCGCGATCGAGATTTCGTTGCAGCCCTGGAGAGCTTTTCGTCCCGATGGTGTTATTTTGTTTTCGGACATTGTAACCCCTCTACCTGGTCTGGGCATTGAGATGGATATTGCTGAAGGCAAAGGTCCAATCATCGCTGATCCTATTCGTACCGAAGCGCAGATTAATGCACTACATGCATTGGAACCAGAAGCCTCCTTACCCTTTATTAAGCCCATCTTGCAAGCGCTACGGGCAGAAGTGGGCAACCAGTCTACTGTCTTAGGTTTTGTAGGCGCACCTTGGACACTGGCAGCCTATGCAGTTGAGGGGAAAGGGTCGAAAACCTACTCCATCATCAAGCACATGGCGTTTTCCAACCCAACGGTTCTGCATCAACTGCTGGCAAAGTTAGCGGATGCGATCGCCGTTTATGCCCGCTACCAAATCGACTGTGGCGCACAAGTTGTGCAAATGTTTGACTCGTGGGCAGGGCAGTTGAGTCCTCAAGATTACGAAACCTTTGCGCTACCCTATCAACAGCAAGTCTTTCGCCAGATTAAGGAAACCCATCCTGACACGCCACTGATTTTGTTGGTGAGTGAGAGCGGCGGACTGCTAGAGCGCATGGCGCAGTCTGGAGCCGACATTTTAACCGTTGATTGGACGGTGGACATGGCAGATGCGCGGACAAGATTAGGCAAAGAAATGATTGTGCAGGGTAACCTTGATCCGGGTGTTCTCTTTGGCTCTAAGGACTTTATCCGCGATCGTATTCTTGACACAATCCGTAAAGCTGGCAATAGAAAGCACATCCTGAATCTAGGGCATGGTATTCTACCGAACACGCCTGAAGAAAATGCTGCCTTCTTCTTTGAAATTGGCAAACAGGCTGATCAATTGTTAGCCGTTCATGCTTAACCCCGATGACGCTTAAGCGGATTTTTGTGACTGGTGCAAGTGGCTGTATTGGTCACTATGTAGTTGAAGCTCTGATTCAGGAAACTAACCACGAGCTTTTTTTGCTGGTGCGAAATCCAGAGAAGCTGAAGTTTGACTATCACGCTCGCCCTGGTATCAACATTTTACAGGCAGATTTGCGCGATATCGAGCAGTTCAGTGACTTGCTGAAGACGATCGACTGCGCTGTGCTGATTGCGACTGCATGGGGAGGGGCGCAGGAGGTTTACGAAACCAATGTGGTGAAAACGCTTCGCCTTCTGAGCCTGCTTGACCCAGAGGTGTGCCAGCAAGCAATCTATTTTGCGACTGCCAGCATTCTCGATCGCAATAATCAACCGCTTAAAGAAGCGGAGAGCATCGGCACAGACTATATCCGCTCTAAGTACGCCTGCTTTCAACAGTTTCCTAAGCTCAAAATTGCACCCTGTATTACCACATTATTTCCCACGCTCCTGCTAGGTGGTGATGCTAACAAACCGCAATCACACGTTTCGTCTGGCGTTGTACAGGTTGCTAACTGGGCGTGGCTACTGCGATTCCTGAAGGCAGAGGGCAGTTTTCACTTTATCCACGGCAAAGATATTGCTCAGATCGTGCGTCATTTAATTGATCATCCGCCTGCTGAGGGCGAACGTCGCCAGCTTGTGTTGGGCAATCAAATGGTGACAGTGAATCAGGCGATCGAAGAAACCTGCCTTTACCTTAATAAGCGCCTTTACTTTCGCATTCCTCTTACACCAAAGCTGGCAAATCTCTTCATCGCCCTCTTCCGCATCAAGATGGCAGACTGGGATCGTTTCTCCATGCATTATCGGCACTTCACCCATCGCCATGTCGTTAGTCCAGAAACGTTTGGGTTGCCGACCTACTGCGCTACGTTTATGGATGTTTTGAAGCTGAGTGGTGTTAGCAGGCGCTAGCTAAACAGTAGGAGGGACAGAGCTCAGGATGTACTTTATCTCTTTCTCCAGCCGGAAAGATAAAAGTGAGCGATGTTACCTTCGCTAGAGAAATATTTGCTATCCAGTGTCTGTGCTGGGCGATGAACAGAGGGCAGTGAACTGTTCTTAGTCACATGGAATGACGCTCGACTTGGTAAGTCTTAATGGCTAGCGCTCTATTGGGTCATCTCATGCTCTTGAGCTTTGCATGGTTTGCTTCTACAAGTGGCGTCTTATGACTTCGGACGATCGCCCCCTTCCAACCGTCGCTGCAACCGCTTTAAGGTCTGATACATTTCCGGCAAGCGACTGTAGATGGCAGAAGACTTAAGATAAATTTTGTGATCAACAGCGGGGTAACCAGAGACAACTTGCCCTGCATCAACGGTGCCGTGTACGCCCGTCTTGGAGGTTGCGATCGCGCCTGCGCCAATCTTTGCGTTGTTTGCAGCGCCAACTTGCCCAGCTAGAATTGCGCGATCGCCAACTTCTACCCCTCCTGCTAGACCCACCTGAGCGGCGATCGCGCACGCTTGCCCAATCTGGCAACCATGACCAATATGCACCAAATTATCCAGTTTAGTACTGCGTCCAATGCGGGTTTCGCCGACTGCCGGACGATCAACGGTGGAGTTACAGCCAACTTCTACGCCATCTTCTAAGACCACGTAGCCCGACTGCTCCATTTTGTACCAGCCGTCACGAGTTGGGACGAAGCCAAAGCCTTCAGAGCCGATGACTGCACCCGCATGAATCACACAGTCTGCACCAATCTGGGTCCGTTCGTGGATGACACTGTTGGCATGGAGAACCGTACGATCGCCAAGCTGTGACTCTGGATAGACCACTACGTTAGGGTGAATGCAGACTCGATCGCCAACGCGCACGCCTGCCTGAAGTACCACATGAGCGCCGATCGCCACATCCGCTCCCAGTTGCACTGACGGATCAATCACAGCGCTAGGGTGAATCGATGGTGCCAGACGAAATGGTTGGTAAAACAGCGCGATCGCCTGAGCAAACATCAGCCGTGGTTCGGGTGCTTCGATCCAGGCAATGTTACGATCACTGGCTGCTGCCTGGAGTGCTGCATCCTTGGGCAAAATGAGCGCACTGGCAGCCGTCGTTTTGATCTGTGCTGCAAACTTTGCGCCTTCGATGTAACTAATTTGCCCTGTGATCGCGTCATCGACCGCAGCAACACCCGTCAGCTCCGCATCTTCACTGACTGCCGACTGCAACGGCTGACCGATGATGGCACTCAGTTTCTCGATCAGTTCACTAATTTTCATCCTTCCCCCGCTCGTCATCACGCTCCACCGCCCTTACCGTACCAAAAAGGCGACGCACTCAACATGAGGTGTTTGAGGAAAGAAGTCGACAGGTTGGACTCGCGCTAACCGATATTGGTTGTCCTGGCAGAGAAGTTTTAGGTCACGAGCAAGCGTAGCAGGATTGCAACTGATATAGACAATGCGATCGGGTGCCAACTGAGTAAGTGCTTCAATCACCGCAGCATCACAGCCTCGGCGGGGCGGATCAAGCAGCACAATATCAGGTTTTGCATCCAATTGAGGCAGCAGCGTTTCCACGGCTCCTTCGATAAAGGTGACATTCTCTAACTGGTTCAAGCTGGCGCTAAGTCTGGCTTGCTCAACCGCTTCGGGCTGCACCTCTAGCCCGATTGCCTGCCGAACTCGTGCTGCTAGCGGCAGGGTAAATGTCCCGATACCACAATAGGCATCCAGCAACAGCTCATGCCCTTGCAGTTGCAACTCGTCGATGATCGTTTGCAGTAACGCTTCCGCCTGCTCGGTGTGGATCTGGAAGAAGGTGTCGGGTCGCAGTTGAAAGGTCAACCCCGCAAAGGTTTCGTGCAGGTAGGGGTGTCCGGCAACGCAAACAGTCTCGCGCCCAAAGATGGCATTGGTGCGATCGGGGTTTACGTTCAGCGACACACCTGCAAGCTTGGAATAGCGTGCCAGCCATGCCTCTGCCTGTTCCTCAAGTCCTGATAGGTTCTTGTCTTTCACCACCAGCGTCAGCAGCATTTCACCCGTACGTCGCCCAATGCGGAGTGCTAGATGGCGCACCTTGCCCCGATGGAGTTTTTCGTCATAAATGCCCCAGCCACGATCGTACAGGTCTTGCTTTACCTCTGCTAGAAGGGGATTCAGCCGGACATCCTGAATCGGGCACTGGTTGAGGTTAACAATGTGATGACTGCCTTTCTGGTAATAGCCTGCCTGAATTTGCCCCGCTTGCGATCGCGCCAGTGGGTAAGTCGCCTTGTTGCGATAGCCCAAATCTGCCTCTGCTGCCAGAATGGGAGAGACTAACGGTTGGCTAAACTTACCAATGCGTTCTAATGTCTGCACAACCTGATTGTGTTTGGCAGCAAGTTGGTAGGGGTAATCAACGTGCTGCCACTGGCAGCCGCCACACTTGTCTGCCACGATGCAGCGAGCGCGAATGCGATGAGGCGAGGGTTCCAGCACCTCTAGCAGCTTGCCGTGAGCATACTGGGGCTTGACACGCAACAGTCGTACGCGCACCCGATCGCCCGTCACCGTGTCGGGCACAAAAACTACGCGCTCATGCGATCGACCGACACCATCACCGCTATCGCTCAGGTCAGTAATGGTCACGTCAACGACCTGTCCTTGCTGCCAAGGTTCCACTGGTGCAGCTAAGTTATCTTCAGACGGCAGGGAAGTTAAAGACACACGACCTCATTGTAAAAGGGGCACAGCATGATGAAGACCACACGTTCTGTCGCCTTCGGTGTGAACGATACTTCAAAATTACTGTAAGCCTCCATACTATCAACTCTCTCAGCAAGGCGGGTTGCACGAAGTTTTAGATGAGTGGATGGCGACAGACCGGCACTATTCTGCTGAAACCAAGGGGATGAAAGAGGGCGCGATCGCCTTTTTCACTCCCACTTCCGGCTCCTTCTTCTCTAACGCAAATGTTAACTATTGTAAAACTGTGCTCAGGGTTTTTTCTCTACCCTTTCGCTGTGTCCCCTTGAGTCGTTAAACTACAAAGAGATATCCGCAGAGACACAACCATAATTATGAGTGTAGTTAGCCAAGTCATTCTGCAAGCCGACGATGAACTGCGTTATCCCACCACGGGTGAGCTTCAGGGCTTGCAAGGATTTTTTCAAACGGGCGAGCAGCGTACCCGCATTGCGGCAACGCTATCGGAAAATGAGAAAAAAATTGTGCAGCAAGCCAGTAAGCAACTTTGGAAAAAGCGTCCAGACTTTATCGCTCCTGGCGGCAATGCCTATGGCGACAAGCAGCGTGCCCTGTGCCTGCGTGATTATGGCTGGTACCTGCGTCTGGTGACGTATGGTGTTCTAGCAGGAGATAAGCAACCGATCGAAGCGATCGGTCTGGTCGGTGCACGAGAAATGTACAACGCTCTGGGTGTACCTGTTCCTGGTATGGCAGAAGCCATTCGCTGCCTGAAAGCGGCTTCTCTAGAGCTACTTTCGACAGATGATGCGGCAGAAGCCATGCCCTACTTTGATTACATTATTCAAGCTATGTCTTGAACGTCTAGAGAGCAGGGCACAGAACCGTTCGTAAAATAGCTTCCCCGCTGTTAGTGGAGGCTTTGGCAATTGTGAGCCAGAGCATTTACTGAGAGCGGGGAATTTTAGTAGGAAATGGCAGAGCGGTTTAATGGGACATGGGAAGCGTCGCGTGCAGCAATTGCAATATCTTCTGATGTGCGGAATAATCTGGGCGAGGTTTGTAGTTGTAACTATGCAGGCAACACAATACCCATTCCAAACGCTTAGCTTCTTTTAGCTTCTTAACGTCAAGGCGAAGGGTAGTTTGTCCTGATGAAGGACTCGATCGTGAGTCTATGCCTGAAGCGTTAGCGTTTCTCAAGCAACCCGGTTTATCCGTCTAGCCCCCAGGAGTATTTTGCATAATGCCATCTGTAACCCCTACAGCAACGCAACTTGACCAGGCAAAGCAGGCGATCGCTGCTTACATTACCAGCCTTGCTAGCCACCCCGATCGACGCGAGGGTGCTTATCCCTACTACTTATTTCATGAGCCTGGGAAACCCATTCTCGGTACGGTGATGCTGTTTCATGGGTTCAGCGCCAAACCGCATCAAATGTGGCGCTTGGCGGATTACTTGTTCCAAAACGGGTTCAATGTCTACCAGCCGTCAATCTTTGGACATTCGCTGCTTAATCCTGCTAAAAACTGGGCGCAAGTTGACCTTAAGCCCGAAATTGCCGTGCCGCTGAAGGCAAAAGTGGCACAAGATCCAGTGTTACAGACTTACTTTGCTAACCTTGCTAGCAATCCTAATGTTGCCGCCCAGCCGAACCCGTTGCAGCAAGCTGCATTAGTCAAGCGGTTGGTAAGCATCGAGCCACGCCTGTTGGATATTGTGCAGTCGATCGAAACCTACGATGATCCCGATTTCGATGAATACTTCACCTCGTCCCATTTGGAGTACCTGACCCACGCAAAGGCTCGGTTGGCAGATATCGCGTCGATCCCTGGAGCGGTGTATACCGTGGGTTTATCGGTAGGTGGAGCCGTAGCGTTGGCATTGGCGGCAGCAAAGCCCGATCGCGTGCGGAAGGCTGTAGTCTATGCGCCTTTATTAAGAGTATATGACGAGCAACGGCGGCAATACGTCAACCTCACGGGTCCGCTCGACATTAAGGAAATGGGCTGGGATCCAAATCTGCTGTTTCCAGTGGGTTGCTTTACGGCAGCCGACCGCTTTGGCGGCGGTGTGGTCATGAGTCCTGCATCGCTCAACTCGCTCAAAAAAGTGCCCATTTTCATGGTGCTGACCGAAAACGAAGATGCAGCAGACGTCCAAACGAATCAAGACTTTTACGAAAAGACGGGCGCAGAGCAGGACGGCAACCGCTACTATCTCTATCGCGCTATGGATCTGGTGCCACATCCGATGGTTGACCCGACAGAAGTTAGCCAGAATATGAGCAACCGCTTCTGGCAAAGCCTGTATCAAGAAACGTTCCGCTTTCTAACGACGGGCGAGGTCGATATTCCCAACATGGGCAATTTAGATCAAGACCCAGAATTGCCGCAGGTGCCTCCAGTGAGCTAGGAGGTTGTTAGTTGTTAGTTGTTGATTATTGAACGATGTAACAGTTCTTGTTTGAACGAGAGACAAGCTTGTAGTTTTCAAGGCGATTTCTAGCAAACAAAAGACCCGTAGGGGCAGGTTTGATACCAACGTGATCGGCTATGAGCCAAGCTTCTGGCAAAACCTGCCCCCTACAAGCGGTACATTCTCTCTCAGAAATCTCTTAAGGTAGAAGCAGGAGGTAGAAGGGAATCCACATTCCTCATTCCTCTTTCTTTCTGCCTTCTGCCCTCTGCCTCCTGCCTTATCCCGGCTCTACTTCGCCTGATTAGGACGCTGTAACTAGGTTTGGAACAATGATGTAGCCTTCGGCGAGGTTGCCAAGGGTGAGGTTGCGTTCTAAACCCCAGTACCACCAGTGCGCGGCGACGTAAGCACACATCAGACTATCCAGTTGATCTTCCAACGCTTTCAAAGCGGTTCCTTTAAGCGGGATTTCGTTTGGCAAGCATTTGCTTTGGTTGACATCGAGTGCTGGTTCAAAGGTTGGAAGTCGATCGCACAGATACTGCTGTAGCCGAGCTAGTTCCACACGTCGGTCTGCCAATTTGCCTTTTTTGTATTTCAAGATTCGCTCTAGCCCAAAGAGATGAACGATCGCGGGATGAGGAAAGACCTCAATCTGGTGTCGCCCAGACTGCTGTGGTGCGATCGCAGGTGCATGGTGGAATCCCTTTGCTTCCAAGCTCAAACCAAAGGCAACGGTACGCGCCGCAAAAGGCAAGCCCAAATTGGCAGGATAGGAACCCGCATGGTAGCGACCAAAATGCTTGTGCGTGAGGCGATCGCACAGCCGCATTCCGGTTGCATTGGGGATCAGCGTTGGCGCATCAACCGCAATCACGCCAGATTCATCGGGTGCCATGCAGGTATCCACCCAGGCAAGAATGGCTGCGGTGTCGTCCTCTCGTCGCAAATCCACCAGTTCTAGCCTGCCAGCCTGCCAATCGAGGCAGCATAACCCACTTGCCCCGGAACTCCACCCCAAGTCGATGCCCAAAAATTTCATTTAAAGGTCTGTGCGAGAATAAAGGCTAGCGTTTGATGAAAGGGCGCGATCGAGGTTAATCAATATGAACTCAGAAACCCAACCGAATTCTAAAGCAAGTCATCTTAAGTCTGCGCTCTTCATGTTTTTCGTCAGTGCGGTTCTGGTTATTGGTATAGCTCTTCTGAATAGGGATAATCCGAAGTTCGATAGCTTGACATTCTTAGGCGCTAGTTTTTTCATCATTAGTCTGATTGCATTCTTTCCATTCTTAACGCTTAAGTTTTGGGGCACCTATGCGCTTTTAGCCATTGTCAGCGCCTCAATCATGGCTGTACTAATGAAGGAGCAAAACCCACAAGTAAGCAGCATCAGTTTTTTGAGCGCACTTTTTATTACGTTTGGGGTAATTGCAGTGGCTTCTGTGGATCGCCTGCAATTGCTGCTACACAAGCTTGGTTATCGAGCAACCGTTGACTACAGCAATGCTACGGTCGGGTATTCAGATGGAAGCCCTAACTTCGGCACCGATGGTGGTTGGGGCGGTGGTGGCTGTGGCAGTGATAGTGGCGGCGGCGACTGCTCTTGAGCATCACTGGGGAATAAAGGCAGCACCTGATACAGGTTAAACAGTCATTACAAAGTTAGCCTGATGAGCGTTTGAAGGTGATAGGGTTGCGAAGTCTTGGCAAGATTCTGAGGTTAGTGGATAGATGCTGTTGTTGTAGGGCTTCAGGAAGCCTAAACTGACGTACAAAAAGGCAATAAGCATTTTGCTTCAGTTGTCTAAGTTCCGGTAAAACTAAACATTCATTTGGAGGCAGTCTCATGTTTGTCGATTACCTTACACTCATGCTCATTAACTTAGCGGCTGGACTCGCCCTGTTAGCTGCCTATGTCTACTTTGGGCTGGGTGAGGCAAATCAGAAACGCTGGGTGCCTGGCTTTGGTGTCGTCGGTGCGATCGCGTTAGTCACTGGCTTACACATGACGTTGACCTGGCCCATTATTGGCAGCTTCAATATTGCCTTCGGCGAAACAACTGTCCTATTTGGCATTCTCTTTGTCGCAACTTCACTCACGCTGGCAATGGGTTGGGATCTCTTTACTCTGGGCGTTTATGGCTTCTTTGCAGGGCTTGTATCGCTGCTCATTGGCGTTCGCATCATCAACCTGGGATTAACAAAAACTCCTTTATTGACAGGCGTTGGGTTTGTTTTAGTTGGCTTAGGAGGCGTTTTTTCTGCACCAGCCCTCCATCTCAAGGAAAACCGGCTCTTGCGAACGATTGGAAGCATTGTGTTACTTGTGGCAGCGCTCATCTTTGCATTTATTGGCTTGGGCGCTTACTGGGGACATCTTGCAAGCTTCTCGACATGGCAGCCTAAGTAGTCGTCGTAGAATCACTGCTACCTCTGAGAAAAAGCGTAATTGGTATGCAGATGCAAACCTTAGGTGAGCTTGCTTACAAATTGGCAGCCCCCCGTTTAACTGCAACAATTGCAGCTTGAGTGCGATCGCTCAATCCCAATTTCCCTAAAACTTATTCACATGAGCTTTGAAGGCATCTTCACATCGTAAGAAAGTGTTTGTAAATGCTGGTTAAGCAGGTTTCAAGTTCCTCGTTCGTCGGTTGTTTGTTAACCGCCTCAGCATCAACCGAATCATGACCACATAAACCATGCCTTCATGATTTTCAGG
>NZ_JACJOZ010000021.1:0-26185 GCF_014695795.1 Phormidium sp. FACHB-592 | reverse complement strand
CCTGAAAATCATGAAGGCATGGTTTATGTGGTCATGATTCGGTTGATGCTGAGGCGGTTAACAAACAACCGACGAACGAGGAACTTGAAACCTGCTTAACCAGCATTTACAAACACTTTCTAAGTTCATCAGTAATATCAGGGCTATCAAAGTCCTTAGAGTTTCGATTTAAAAAACAAGCCTGCTCTGGTAAATCCCGTCGTAAATGAGTAATAACTGATGCGTATACAAGTGCATCTTGCGGTGTTAAGTCGTAAGTAGTTTCATAGGAGGCTGCTTCACACAAGATATTGACATTAAGTGCAATAATTTCTCCAACTTTAAGGAGCCGAGCGCGACACTGAACAAAACGATGTCTTTCTTCCTCGTTACTCTGAATCATCAAGCTAGCAATATCCTGAATGCTCTTGATACGACTTGTATAAGGGGCTGTACGTGAAAGCTGCCGCAACTCAGCTTCTAACGACTGCTGCAGCTCTCGACGACTTCGCGCTTGGCGGCTCAGTTTTTCATGAGGTTCAGCAAGGCTATAAGCTGGAACGATGAGCTTTGCTTTTCCTGCTTCACAAAGTTGCAAAATCTGTTCACAACTTGAACACTGCTCTTGCTCAAAGGTTAGTTCTAAAACAAAGTTTGTCTCAACATAAATATTCACGCAGCCGCCTCATGCTCAAGCTTCCCTCCAATTAAGGCAGCATAAAGCCCTGACTCAATTAACCATTGTTGAGAAGCATCAATGTTCTCAGGCAATTGATCTGAATGAATTATTTCTCCAAGCCAAGATGTAATGATGAGTTCTAGGCTCGCTCCACTAATTTGGTCAGCAGCTACTCCTGCTCTCTCAAAATAAGGTTGAAGAATTGGGGATGCATCAATAATGTAGGTAGGTTCGCTCTGATCCTGATACGCCTCAGCATTAGACCATAGATAAAATTTATCTGGAAAAACCATCAAAAAATACGGAGCTTTCGGAAAAGTTCTGTGTGCAAAGATATTTCGACGTAGCTTTATTGTCCACTCCGGCGATACATTGGTTTTACGCTTGATCTCAACGGCAAGAGCCAATTGACCGTTACGATTGTCAACTGACAAGTCCCAACCAGAATCAGGTCTCATAGCCATAATCCGCTTCTCCTGTAAAACTGCTACCTACTATAAAGACTTGCACAATCCTAATGCTAACTTCTAGCTAACAGGCTTTTGGGTAAGTCCTCACCCAGATTAAGGGATTTAACTTGTCTTTAGCTCAGAAAGTAAGCCACTGATTCTACCAGTGCGACTTGAACAGCTTTTAGCGTTTCTGGCGTTCCAGAGCGTGTGTAAAGTAACTCCCACGGTGGCTTGCACCGAACCGTAGGAGGAAAAAACACCGTATCAGAGCCTTTCTCACAGCAAGTGGGATTGCAAGTACCACGTCATTTTTGTACCGAAGTATCGTCGTAAGACCATGTTTTTGGAGCTACGGCAGTATTTAGGACCGGTGTTTCATGAATTAGCGTGTCAAAAAGAATGCCAGAGCATCGAAGGACATTTGCTGCCGGATTATGTGCATATGTGCATTGAGATTCCTCCCAAATATGCGGTGTCGTCAGTGATTGGATTTCTCAAAGGGAAAAGTGCCATTGCGATTGCCCGCCGCTTCAAAGGCAAGCAACGCAATTTTGAGGGGGAGAATTTTTGGGCACGGGGCTATGCCGTCTCAACCGTTGGCTTTGAAGAGGCGGTTGTGCGTCGTTCTATCCGAGAGCAGACAGCGTTTGACCAAAGTGGACGTTTCTAATTGACTCACAGACACCTTCAGCGAGGACACCCGCCCTTGGGGCGGTCACATTCATCAAGCCACCAGCTTTGCTGGGGGTGTCTGACTATTAATAGACCTAATAGGACAGAAGTTTTCCATTTAAGATCCCCTAATGTATGAATAGGCGGAACGCTTCGGCGCAACACCTCAGATTTAGTACTTAGATAGAATCTTTCCGCATAATATCTAATTGATGGTGGATAGACAGAATTCTTGCGTATGTTTCTAGATTTCTGTGGCAATGAGCGGTCTGTGCTGGATGATTGCAGTATCTGCAACGTTGCTGACAGAGTGGGAGACGATCGCACTAGATGGTCGGCGATTGTAAAACTCCAATCTTTACTTTTGCAGCGGCACTATGAAAAAGCGACCCTTCTTTAAAACCCCTTCTAGGCAAGCAGTAATTGTTGTTGTGAGAGATCTTCCGATCGCAGCCTTTGCCACCTATTTTTTGACACCGTTGAATGCCCCCTTTAGCAAGCGCTGTAACATAGAGCTTGGGTTCCTAAAAGGATAGCGAAATGAGCGAAGCCAGCCAGCTATTGCAAAACTTGGAGGCACAGATCGAAGCTAGAGTGCAAGCCATTCGGGCTGACCGGGATTGGTGGCCTTGCCGTCGTGGCTGTGACGCTTGTTGTCGTCACCTGGCCCACCCACCTGAGTTAAGCGCAGCGGAATGGGTCAGAGTGGATACTGCTGTGGCTAGTCTGCCCGCTCCCATCCAAGCGGTGGTTGAGCAAAAGATCGAGGCACTGCTGCGGCAAAGCATAGAGCAGACGTTAAGTGCGGCGGTGGTATGTCCCTATCTCGATGAACAAGCAGGAGCCTGCCGGATCTATGACTCTCGCCCGATCGCCTGCCGGACTTACGGCTTCTTTGTGGCGCGTGACCATGACCAATACTGTAAGCAGATTGAGTCCGAGGTAAACGACCGTGGTGATGACACGATCGTCTGGGGCAATGCAGAGGCAATACGCCAGGATAGCGTACGGCTGAGTGGTCAACCGATCGCCTTTGAAACGCACTATCGCGATCGCATCAAGCTATAAGGACATTGCCGAAAAAGAAGATTGAGTCAGCGCTTGTAGTGTCGCTCCAAGCCCTGCTAATGCTAGAGCACTAAAAGATTCGTTCGGTGAAATGGCAAGGCTCTTCAAAAAGTTTTCCATAATCATCCTCCTTGAATGGATTGGTTTTGTTGTGATAAAAACTGCAAAACTCGTCGGTTGAACTTCTCTGAATTCTCAATGAACATGAAATGTCCGCCACCTTCTGTCTCTTCAAAGATTTTCAGTTCAGAGTTTGGAATGCTTTGATGGATCCAGACTTGCGATCGCCACGGAATCATACTTTTTCTGCCGCTCACAATCAGAGTGGGTTGACGAATCCTGATACTGGAGCGTTAACTGCTCTGTCTCATGACACATTCTGTTTGAGCAGGGTTATTGATGCGTTCAGAGCAGAATGCAGGAATGCGGCAATCTGCTGTTGTCGGGTTTCAGCATTGGCATTCTCAGTTAATTGAGACGACTGCAGCACAGCCCCAACCCAATGTTGAGTATGCCAAAATGCTTGACCATCCAGGATAGGGAGATTGGCGGTGTCTGGATACGGATAAGGATATACATACCAGTAGGGTTCTGGATAGCTGGTGTCTCCAGGCGACAACCCAATCCCGATCGTCAATGGATGTCCGTTTTTGGTGCCGGGAAGTGTAATCAGCATTGCAATATCAAGGTGGTGAGGCCAAATGTGGATCGCTGAAGCATTCTTGTTAGTAGTAGCGATCGCCTGAAGTAGTCGATCAGTCGTGATGTAATAATCTGCTAATTCACGCAATGCCAACGCTTGACTGGCATCAAAAGCTGCACCATGAGCCAGGGGATGATCGGGAAAGTCATTCGGTGGATAGTCTAAAAACACAATCTTGCTGGCGTCTGCACCAAGTTTAGAAACCTCTTGCTGGAGCCACTCTAAGCCTTCTCGCATGGTCTTTCCATGTAATGGCAAAGAGGCAATCGCATCATTCTGATCATCTACCACGATTAAGGTGAGGCTGACGGGTTCGAGTGCAACTTGAAAGGGCTGAGTTGCTGGAATCATTGAGCCAACAAACACCTTTAAAGCTGGATTCCATCTAAAGCTGGTGTGGCTGTTGTCTGGTAACGGTTCTGCCAATGCCGCAGCCGTTGCGGCAATATATTGAACGGCATAATGCAATTGCAGTCTGCTTTCAATCAGTGCTTGAGGGTTGATTGTTGCTGGTGTCATCATGCTCATCTTGTTCTCCGGTAGGCGGGTGAGCTTGCTGCCCACTTGGTATACATTTCATTCTTCAGCTATCGCCCTATTCAGACCACTCAAGTTCTTTGATTTAAGACACCATTTATTACCAGCAACATGATTTGAGTCGCTGGAATCTCAGCAACAAGTTACTCCGTCGGACGGACTGCCAAATTTTCTGCACTGCTGCGATCGCTGTTTACGTTCTGAAGTAGTGCGCCAGGCGGCAGATCCATTGGCACACAACCATCTCGTCCGTTGCAAGTGGATTTGTTTCAGCAAGTCAGCCGCTAGTTGCAGATCTCGTACCATCAAATAGTCATAAGTCGATCATGCAGTCCGGCTCATCCCTGGCTGCACCATTCAGTGCAGGTTGTCTAGCTCGGTCAAAGGCTTCCGTAGCTTCAGTGGTTCAGGAATGGCACGAGCAGCCGCTGAATTCAACTCTGTAGACTGTATGTTTTCGAGACAACCCCCATGCTTAAGTTTCCCCTCGTTTTGAACCTATCTCTGCTCGGCTTGGCGACTATTGCTACTTTCAACCTTGCTGGTACACCGACGAGCGCGGCTCCCCAGTTTGAGGCGGCTGCTACCCGCTCGCAGCCAGTCCAAGTCTTTCTGCCAAAAAAGCCTGGGTCACAACAGGATTTCAGCTATGTCGAACCGGTTTGGCGGCAGGCACAAACAGCCAGTGTGGCTCAGTTTGCGATCGCGCAAGTCATTGCAGGACCCACGCGTCAGGAACAACAACGAGGCTTTACGGCTCCTATCACTCTACGAGGCACTTCTAACTGTGGTAGAGACTTTACGCTCGCTGTTGTCTCCAATGTCGCCAGACTTCGGTTTTGTCGGCAGGTGCTTTCCAGTGGCGTGGGCGATGATGCCCGAATGACCAGTGCCCTCAAAGCCACCCTTAAGCAATTTCCTACCATTCGCTCGGTAGTGCTGCTAGACCAAAACGGCAATTGTTTGGGTGATCTAAGTGGCGACAATCGCTGCCTGCGTCGCTAAAGGGTGCTTGGCATCACTCTCTAAAACGATAGCTTCCACAACTAGCTGGCTGAACGTTAACTCGTTACATGTATTTCGACAGTTGAGATTATCTGCTCACCTTCATGCTGCAAGAGCTAGACATCCCGTCAAATACCAGCCGATTTTCCATACTGAGAATTGCTGAGGTGTTACCCTCAACCTTGCTCCATAAATTGGGCAACCATAGCTAGCGGAATCGCCTTTATCAAGCTTTAGAACTGGTGATCCGCATGCTCTTTCTCCTTCGCTATCTTTTCAATGTGAGCTTACGCCGTCAGATCACGACTTGTACCAGTGTTGTCAAGGACTATAACCGTTTTGCGGACTTACTCTTCTTTGGTAAGCAAGGGGTGATTACGGATAATGACCTAGAGGGGCAGGAGAAACGACTGAAGCATCTGAACTTGGTCGTCAATGCAGTAAATCTTTCATCAGCCACCTAAGCTTTAAGTGCAGAGGAGATGCACTTGAACCGAGCAGTGCTATGGAAAAGGCGCAATAGTTTACTTGGGTTACTGCCACCGCCTAAAGGACATGATGGACAAGACGCAGCTGTTTGTCAGGCTTAAACCTTTAAAGACGGCTTTGGAAAACTGCTTTAAGCAACTCTAAACTAAGACAGATTAGTGACTGCGAACTTCTTTCTTTTTTACTTAATGTTTAGATGTTGCAATCAAGTTTTAAGAGGCTGCGTGTTTGATGCGATCACAGCCTCTTAAACTCTGCCAGATCTATCAATGATGTGACTTCGTTTTCTTGCTAGGCGTACCTTCAAACGGTTGTACACCCGTCTCTGGATAAGAATCATCGCTGGGTCCGAAGATACGTACCAACGCACCTGAAAAATATTGAACCACGTTATCAAACTGCTTGAAAAGAGACATAGCGGTTACCTCAAAAAGACAGATTTTGATGCAAGCTCAACAGTGATAAATCTTTGCTTTTAGCACTATGTATGCCAATGTCTTCATTATGATATAGCTAACAAAAAAGCAACGTTCTTTGCATCAATTGTTTAAGTTTGCTCCACTTGCCAGGCGTGGGGGTTCTGCTACTTGCCACGGCATAAAAGCTGGACGCGCTTAAAACACTGACTGGAACTTGCACAACCTCGCGTCCAATCGATCGACGGCAGTTTCTGCTAGCGCAGTGAGTTCAGGCACCTCCACTATGCTCTACAACAGTTGTCCTCTATAACGGCAGAGAATCACACGGAATTCGTGCTTGCTCCGTTGCGTACACAGCAACTAACCAAAATCTACTTGTAAGGCTAGAAGTCTTTTGAATAGAGACTTTCAGAGATAAGGCAAAATTCAAAAAAGAGTGACTGGACTAAAATTGGACTAGATTTCAGGGCAGTTTTTGGGGGCGGAGCGATCGCGTTTACCAGACACCATTAAGAAGAACTGCCAGCCAAGCTGAATGTTATGGCTGCTTTCACTTAAGCCAACCACATACCCCTAAAGCTTTCGTACTGGACAAGAAACGTGACATCTTAATCAGGAATCTACCTAACCTCGGCTACTAAACCTTTCTCGCCATTCTCGCATAAGACTCAATTTGAGTCTCAATATGATGACAAGAGTCTCATGTAAGACTTGTCGTCAAGTTAGCCACGCTTGAGCAAAGAGGCAAAGCGCTCCTTCACCTGGGTAAGTGTACCCTGAAGCGTTGCTTTCGCTTTGGGGGGAACTGCTAACTGGATCGGCTCATCCTGAAACTCTTTGAGCCGATAGCCATACTCTAGCTGGGTTTGGTGTTTTCGCAGTATTGGAAAGAGCCGAAACGCACCTTGCAGCAAATTATCCTGGCTATCAAAAATCGCTCGGTTAATTTGATCCGATCGCTTTACGGCAATTGACCCTACTGGATACCACGCCTTTTTACCTTGAATGCGAATGTACACCTCAAAATCTGGAATACCCTCAGCCTTCATTTTGTCGTATCGCTTGACCGCCTCAGTGCGGACTGCCGCCCGCTTCGAGACGTTGGGTTTCGCCTGCGCTTTACCAAAACCAAGCTTGTCTGTCATATTCAGCCTTTTTTGCTTTCTTAAGAAAAGTTTACTTTATTTTAAGAAATATTTTTGCTGACTCAATGCACGTTCCTTGCTGACTGTTGGGTCGGCAAAGTTCCTTATACAGGGCGACCTTGCTGGTAGCGTTGGATATTGCAGCGCTAAGTTGCTGCCCTCGCAGCTATGTTCTGTCTCAAACAAATTAATGAGTCTCAATTTAAGTCTCATTCTGAATCCAGTTGTCTCAAGCGAGATCAAAAGAATCTTGTACTTTGCCTCATTTAAGATAGTTGAGACTCATTCTAAGTCTTGGCGTAAGTCCAGCTTTCTCAAACAAGACAAGAGCATTTCATTTACTGTCTCAGATAAGACAGTTGATTCTTTATCCGTGTCTCGCGTTGAAACTAGCTATCTTAGATGAGACGAATGTATTGTGTCTCGCTATCTCAAACAAGTCTTACTTTAAGTCTTAAATTAAGTCCATTTGTCTTAAACGAGATGAATACGTCTCTTGCTACTTCAAGCTAGGAAAGTTACAGCCGATCGCTCTGTTTGAAGTGTGAGTATAGCGATCGCACTTAATGCTAGTATCACTTTTTCATCATAAGACTTAGGATGAGTCTCATTCCTACTTCGTTAGTCTTAAATAAGACAAATGTTGTCTTATCCGCACATTTTAAGACTTAATGTGAGACTCAGTTCAAGTCTCATGGTCTTAAATGAGAGGAGTAGTCTCCTACAAAATTTTTTCTGCACAAAGCGCCTCTTTGGACGATCGTTAGAAAGCCGAAGAGACGCTTTTTCTGCCTTTGTTTTACTGGTGCAACGCTATCAATGGCATTGCATTGCTTGCTGACGCTACCTTAACGATTCACGGCACTCATATGTTGAGCAGGATAGCGATCGCCAGCAGCGCTACCCTTTGGCGCAGCAGCCTCGATCTGGCTCAATTCATCTGGTGTCAGCGTAATCTCAGTGGCAGCAACATTTTCTTCCAGGTATTTGCGGCGCTTTGTACCAGGAATAGGCACAATGTCATCGCCTTGAGCAAGGAGCCATGCAAGGGCAAGCTGGCTAGGCGTTGCGCCTTTTTGAGTGGCGATCGTCGTTACTTTGTCTACTAATTCCAGGTTCTTGTAGAAATTGTTGCCCTGGAAGCGTGGCGAATGGCGGCGATAGTCGTCAGTAGGCAAATCTTCAGGCTTGGTAAACTGTCCAGACAGAAAGCCACGACCCAGGGGGCTGTAAGGCACAAAGCCAATGCCCAGTTCACGCAACGTTGGCAAAATTTCGTCTTCTGGGTCACGGCTCCAGAGAGAATATTCAGTCTGCAAAGCGCTGATGGGATGCACAGCCTGCGCGCGTCGAATGGTTGCCGGAGCCGCTTCTGAAAGTCCTAAATAGCGAACTTTGCCCTGCTGCACTAGCTCTGCCATTGCGCCTACCGTGTCTTCGATCGGCACATTGGGGTCAACGCGATGCTGGTAGTAGAGGTCAATGACATCCACACCTAAGCGCTTTAACGAGGCATCACAGGCTTGACGCACATACTCAGGCGTACCACTGACACCGAGAAAGCCGCCGTCTTCCGATCGCACGTTGCCAAATTTCGTTGCTAAAATCACCTGATCGCGGCGATCATTGATTGCCTGACCAATCAATTTCTCATTGGTAAACGGACCATACATATCAGCGGTATCAAGAAAGGTGACACCCAGTTCTAGAGCGCGATAGAGCGTGGCGATCGACTCTTCTTCATCGCGTCCAGCATAGAACTCAGACATGCCCATGCAGCCGAGTCCCAGTTCCGAAACTATCAAGCCTTGATTGCCAAGTTTTTTCGTTTTCATGAAAGCATTTCCTGGTTATAGTTTACGGTTGCTTTGATCTCAATCATTGCGATCAATTGAGACATGACTTTTAGAGGGTACTCGCAACACCTCCGGCACTTAATGGTCATCAACACCTGTTACTGACAAAGGCATTACTTGAGAAATTCCACTCGTGGACGAGCGGCTGCTTGAGATGGGAATGTTTGCTGGATTCACAATAGGAAGAGATGTTTCAGCACTCTGGAGCGGCAGCCCATCGCACAGCGGCTGATCGCCGCTTGCTAACCTCACCGCTCCTGCTCCGTCGGGCGAATCAGAATTTCGTTCACATTGACGCGAGGTGGCTGAGTGACGGCATAGACGATCGCGGCTGCAATATCTTCGCTTTCCAGATTTTTGACTGAGCCATAGAAACTTGCGGCGGCGGCTTTCGCTTTTGGATCGGTAACATGCTGCGGCAGTTCCGTTGCCACGAGTCCCGGTTCAATAATGGTGACGCGGATATTATCCTGGTAGACTTCTTTCCGCAGCGCTTCTGAGAACGCACCCACTGCCCATTTAGAGGCGTTGTAAACTCCCGATCCGGCATTGGCAACCCGACCGGCAACGGATGAGATATTCACAATATGTCCCTCGCCCTGCGTCTTCATCAACGGCAGAACCTTGTGTGTGGCATACATTAGCCCCAGGACATTGAGGTTAATCATCCGTCGCCAGTCTTCGGTATGGGCACCATCAATCATGCCGAGCAGCATCACACCCGCATTGTTGACGAGAATATCAACTCTGCCAAATTCTGCCTGCGTCTTTTGCACCATGACATTGACCTGCTCCTCATCCGACACATCAGCAGTAATAGGCAAAACCCGCCCGCCTGTCTCTGTAATGCGCTTGGCAAGATCCTTTAACCGATCGCTTCTACGGGCTGCGATCGCCACCGTTGCACCCTCAGCCGCCAACGCGATCGCCGTTGCTTCACCAATCCCCGATGAGGCTCCTGTGACGATCGCCACTTTCCCCGTTAATTTACCAACCATGTTCAAGCTCTCCTTGCATCAATACTTTGTTCTTTGAGCGTGCTAACCAACGGTCGATCGTGGTTGAGTGCCTTAGCGCCTACATCCCACCCTTGAAGGGCTTCCTTTGTTGCCGAAAAACCTGCATCAACTGCCAGGCGATCAACTTTCTAAATTTGGTGACGTTTCCATACGCCTCAACAATAACATTAACGTCAACGTTAGATTTTAACCAAAAAAATTACTCGTTGTCTGTTTGTGCATCGATCCATTGCTGGATGCGATCAATATTTGCTTGCAACTCCGAACGAAACTGATTTAACGAAGCAACCTTGTCATCAGCTTCCTGGAGATGTGCCTTGAGGATTTCTACGAGCTTCCGCTTACCTTGTACTCCCGTTGGGTCTTCAGTGTAGAGTGGTAGCACCACGGCAATTTCCTCTAGGCTCAACCCCAATTCCTTATAAATATTGATTTTTTGCAGAATGGCTAACTCGGCATCAGTGTAGTAACGGAAGCCTGCACCCGCTCGTTCGCTAGGACCAAGCAAGCCTAAACTTTCGTAGTAGCGCACCGTACGGGGAGTTACACCCGCCCGCTCCGCAAATTCACCAATCCGCATTCGTTCGTTCACATATTCTTTGTATCACAACCTTGACGCCAACGTCAATTTTGAAAGAGTTTGCTAAAGGAGCCTTATGGAAGGACGATCGCGACTCTACCTGCTTGCAATTGGGTGCAGACACGGAGATCTCTACTTAAACTCTATCCAAAATCATGGTTTTGGTGAACGTGTAGGTTTGGGCAATGGGACGTTAGCTAAGCTGTGTTCCTCTCCCCTCTTAACTCGTCATACCCAACTGCAAGGCGTACAAATTCGCGTAGACTCCCTGCCGTGCTACTAGTTCAGCATGAGTGCCCTGTTCGACAATTTGCCCTTGCTGTACCACCACCACCTGATCGGCTTGGGTAACCGTGCTGAGGCGATGGGCAATGACAAAGCTAGTGCGTCCTTTCAGCAGACGAGCGATCGCATCTTGCACCAATGCTTCCGTTCGTGTGTCAATGCTGCTCGTTGCCTCATCCAAAATCAAAATCCGAGGATCGATCAAGACAGCGCGAGCAATGCTAACTAACTGCCGCTGTCCTTGGCTAAGGGGCGCACCACGTTCGCCTAGCTGCGTGGCATACCCTTGTGGCAGTGAAGTAATAAACTCATGCACATTTGCCAATTGAGCAGCAGTTTCGATCGCAGCGTGAGTGGCGTGAGGTGCGCCAAACGCAATATTTTCGGCAACCGTGCCGGTAAACAGAATGTTGTCTTGCAAGACGATACCAATTTGTCGACGCAAACTTGCCTGGGTAACGCTGCGAACATCAATACCATCAATTTTGACCGCACCACCAGACACATCATAGAAGCGGAGAATCAGGTTAATGAAGGTGCTTTTGCCTGCACCTGTGGGACCCACCAGCGCAATCATTTGTCCCGGCTTGGCTTGAAGATTAACGTTATGGATCACCAGTTTTTCCGACGTATAGCCAAAGGAAACGTTCTCAAATGTAACTTCGCCTTGAATCGGCGGCATCTCGATCGCATCTGGTGCATCGTTCAGTTGGGATGGTTCGTCAAGTAGTGAAAAGATGCGTTCCAACCCTGCAAAGGCTGATTGCGCCTGCGTGTAAAACTGGCTGAGAATTTGAATGGGGCGAAAAAACTGCTGCACGTAGAGCAAAAAGGCAGTCACCACACCGATCGTTGCCGCTCCCGTAACAGCCAGATAGCCGCCATAAGCCAGTACAGCAGCGGTTGCCAGGGTATTAAGAAAGTCGATCGACGGCAAAAAAGCCGCCGTAATTGCTACTGCCTGCACATTGGCATCGCGATTTGCGGCATTCAGCAGATCAAATTCTTCAATATTCATCTGCACACGGTTGAACGCTTGCGCCTCGCGAACGCTGCCGATATCTTCTTCAAGCTTGGCAGAAAGGTCGCCGATCGTTTGTCGCGTGACTCGAAAGCGAGAGCGTGCCCACCGTGCAAACAAGCCTGTGGTAAAAATCATCAGCGGCACAACGAGATTGCTCAACAAGCCAAGCTGTAAATTGATCGCCAGCATGGCTATAACAATGCCCACCAAACTGAACACGTTGCCCAGCATTTGCGCGATCGTTTGCCCAAACGCCTGATTCACAGTGTTGACATCATTCAGCAAGCGGCTCATCAAGTCTCCAGCTTCGCTGCGATCGAAAAAACCAAGCGGCAAACTCTGGATTTTCGTAAAAATGTCCTGTCGCAACTGTGCCAGCAGTCGCTGCATAATCGAGCCAACACGCCAGATCTGCCCTCGAATTGCCCACACGCCGAGGATATAGACTAGCCCCAACAGACCTAACAGCAACAGCAACCCCGTTAGATTTTTCTGTGCAATTAAATGATCGATCGACCAGCCAAGTAGGAAGGGTCCAATCACCTGCGTCGCAGCACCCAGCATCACTAGAGCGATCGCGATCGGTAGCTCCTTACGGTAAGGCGATAGATACTGCAAAAACCGTTGTAGAGTTGGCAGTTCCTGGCTTGCCTCTTGCTCCGAAACCACAATGGGACCAATGCTCATGCCATTCCCTCTATAAGATTTGCAATTGATAGGTTGTGCTGTACAGGCAGCCTTAGAAGCAAGCCACAGTCGAATGAGTGCGTTGTGTCATCAGTGCTTAGTCGTCAAAGCGGTTACAACGAGAGCTGAAATTGAGCTGTGTACGTCCTTGAGCAAGCAATGACTTGTAGCCAAATCACCTCAAATCGATCGCTCCGTTCTTTACCTATCACTATTGGGCATATTCTGAACAGTGCAGTAGCACCACTGCAACGCTGATTACGAGTTTTATTATGGTGCCGTTCTGCACTAAGCAGCCAGAGAGTTTGATTCTCTAGAGTGCTAGTCTTGGTAGAACGAAACGAGAGCGGCAAAAGTATAGCGTCTTGTCTTACTGCTTAGTGCATAAGGGTTTATCTTGACAGGCGTCAATCGATCGCAGAAACGTCTGTGCAATTAGAGAGCAAAAGTCATGACCAAGCAGACGCGACGACAGCAAAAACCAGATGGCAAAGCTGCCGCGATACCGTTGCAGACATTTGACGCCGCTCTTGAGACTGCTCTAGAAGCTAGAGTGCAGGAGCGTACAGCCACGTTGCAGCAAGAAAAGGCACAGCTTCAAGCTGCTCTTCAGTCTCAGCAGCAAAGCGAAGCCAAACTGCGGCAGGAAAATATCCAGCTTCGAGCGACTTTGCAGACACAGCAGCAAAACGAAGCCAGACTGCGCCAGCAAGAAGAGCAGTTTAGAACCCTGGTCAACAATGTCCCTGGTGCCGTGTATCGTGCTGCTACTAATGAGGATTGGACGATCGCCTTCATCAGCGACGCGATCGCTCAACTCACAGGCTATCCAGCAACTGATTTCATTCAAAACCGGGCACAAAGTTTTGACAAAATTTGTCACCCAGACGATGTCGTACGGGTGAACCGTGAAATCCGTGCTGCCATTGCCGCTAGGCAGCCGTTCGTTCTGGAGTACCGCAATATTCGAGCCGATGGGCAGGTTGTCTGGGTTAGCGACCAGGGTCATGCTGTCTATGATGCCAACGATAAAGAACTTTGGCTGGACGGCGTTTTGTTAGACATTACTGCCTTAAAGCAAACTGAGGAGGCGCTGCGGCGGAGCGAAGAGCGGTTGAAACTGATCACCGACGCGCTACCTGTTTGCATTTCGTACGTCGATCGCGACCAGCGCCTTCAGGTTGTTAACAAAACCTACGAAACCTGGTTTGGACAATCGCAGGCAGCAATGCTTGGCAAGCAGTTATCCGAGATTATTGGCGCAGCCGCCTATCAGTTAGTTCAAGACAAGGTTGAACGTGCGCTCAAGGGCGAAGCCATTACCTATGAGATGGAGCTGCCCTATCGATGGCGCGGTAGCTGTCATGTGCGCGCTATCCTTGTACCCGATGTCGATGACCAGCAGCAAGTACACGGCTACTATGCCCTGATCATGGATACCACTGAGCAACAGGCACTGTTGCGTGAGCGTAAACAAGCCGAAGAAGCAGCCAAACAACAGGCAGAACGAGAGCAGTTACTCAACGCGATCGCCCAACGCATTCGCGAATCGTTGCATTTAGATGACATTCTCAACACGACCGTGCAGGAAGTACGGCTATTACTAAACGCTGATCGTGCGTTGATCTATCGCTTTCAGCCGGATCAAACGGGTGTCATCAGCGTTGAATCAGTCGGCGATCCGTGGCAACCGCTTCAAGGCGAAGTCATTCGTGACGCCCGTCTGACGATCGAGGCATTCAAGTGGCAGCAACAGCAAGGACAAACCATCATTGCAGACATTCATGATGCTGGGTTAGAGGCGTTTTACGTCGAGATTCTCGCGCAGCGGCAGGTACAAGCAAGTATGATGCTGCCCATTACAGTCGGCGAACAGATCTGGGGCTTGCTGATAGTGCAACAATGCGTAGCACCACGAACCTGGCAGCCCTGGGAAGTTGATTTTCTCACGCAACTGGCAACTCAGCTTGCGATCGCCATCCAGCAATCCGAGCTTTTCCAGCAGGTGCAGCAGTTCAACACCGTTTTAGAAGAGCAAATTCAGGAACATATCAACCAGCTTCAGCAAGCCCTGACCTATGAAGCGCTGCTTAAACGCATTACCGACAGTGTCCGCGATAGTTTAGATGAAAACCAGATTTTTCAAACAGCTGTACGAGAACTGGCGATCGGTTTACAGCTAAACGGTTGTACCAGTGCACTCTACGATATTAAACGGCAAAACCTCACCATCACTCACGAACACCTTTGCTACGATCTGCCTTCCCGAGTGGGACATCAAATACCGCTTGCCAGTGAGCCAAATCTTTACAGTCAAGTCCGCCAAGGGAAATGCCTCCAATTTTGCCCGCTGCCAGAGTTCTCCAGCTCAGTTCAGGCGGTGCAAGCAAAATACACCATTCTCGCGTGCCCAATTTCCATTGCCATCGAATCGGTCGCAGTGGCAGCAAAGCAAGCTGATCATCAGTTAGAAATCATTGGCGACTTGTGGCTGTTTCGCCCTAGAGATTGCTGCTTTAGCGACATGGAAATTCGTCTGGTGCAGCAAGTAAGCAACCAGTGCGCGATCGCCATTCGGCAGTCACGTTTATATCAAGCAGCACGGGCACAGGTCGTTGAGTTAGAGCGACTCAATCAGCTCAAAGATGATTTTTTGAGCACCGTCTCGCACGAATT
Organism: Phormidium sp. FACHB-592; assembly: GCF_014695795.1. Lineage (NCBI taxonomy): Bacteria > Bacillati > Cyanobacteriota > Cyanophyceae > Oscillatoriales > Oscillatoriaceae > Phormidium > Phormidium sp. FACHB-592. The sequence continues at coordinate 10,910 of NZ_JACJOZ010000021.1, read as the reverse complement.
GCGGACACCCATGTCGAATATCAAAATGGCAACCCAGATGCTCGAAGTCACATTATTTAGCAAGCCAAACGATAGTATGAGCGCTAGTCAGGCTGCGTCTGTATCTTCTCCTGACTCTGCCTCCTGGCAAAAAGTGAGCCGCTATTTTCAAATTCTCAAAGATGAAGGCGAGCGCGAAATTAAACTCATTAATAACCTCCTGGATCTCTCTCGACTCGACTCCGGCAGAGAGCCGCTGTTTCTCTCCACCATGCAACTCAAAGTCTGGCTCCCGTACCTGGCGGAACCGTTTATCGAACGGACAAAAGCTCAACAGCAGACGCTACTGATCTCGATCGCCCCCGATCTACCCCCGCTAACAACCGACTTCTCCTACCTGGAGCGCATTCTCAGCGAACTTTTGCATAATGCGTGCAAATACACTCCCAGCGATGAAACGCTTACAGTGCTTGCTCGTACGGTTACTCCTGTAGCAGACCAACTAGACAGCTATCCCTTTGCTAGCGATCACCCCATCGAACTTTCAGTTACAAACTCTGGTGTCGAAATTCCCGCGATTGAGCGCGATCGCGTCTTCGACAAGTTCTACCGCATTCCTCATAACGATCCCTGGAAACATGGCGGCACAGGCTTAGGTTTAGCTTTAGTCAAAAAGCTGGTAGAACGATTGGAGGGCACTATTTGGGTAGAGAGTGCTAACAAGCAGACCAGTTTTGTGATGCGGCTTCCCAGGTCATTGGGTTGAGAATTGCTGTATCCTCATGAAGCCGATCGCGTTGACCTATTGATGAAAGTTGCTACCTGGAACGTTAACTCCATCCGTACCCGTCTCAACCACATTGTTAACTGGTTGCAAGAAAATCCAGTTGATGTGCTGTGCCTGCAAGAAACGAAAGTCATGGATGAGAGCTTTCCGCACCAGCCCTTCGCCGACCTTGGCTACCACACCTATATTTCTGGGCAGAAAAGCTACAACGGTGTTGCCATGCTGAGTCGTGAGCCTCTAAGTAATGTCAGCACAGGCTTTGCACCACTGTTAGGTGAAGCGGTGATCGACTTGGATGAGCAAAAACGAGTCATCGCAGGTACCCTCGACGGTATTCGCATCGTTAACTTGTACGTACCCAACGGCTCCTCAGTTGGCAGTGAGAAATATGCGTATAAACTGCGCTGGTTAGCAGCCTTGCGAGACTACGTGCAGCGTTTGGGAGACCTGGGAGGCACGGGAGTAGAAGAGGAGACTTCCCCTGCTCCCCCCTTGCCATCCTCCCTCCTCCTCTGCGGCGACTTCAACATCGCCCTAGACGACATCGACATCCATGACCCGACAGGGCGCGAAAAAATGGTCATGGCAACTGATCTAGAACGACAAGCGCTACAGGCAGTACTTGCATTAGGCTTTGCCGATGCGTTCCGCAAGTTCACTACAGAAGGCGGCAACTTTAGCTGGTGGGACTACCGTTCAGCAGCCTTCCGCCGCAATCTTGGTTGGCGCATTGATCACATTTATCTCACCCCAGCTTTGTACGAAAGAGCGATCGCCTGCACAATTGACGCCTCTCCCCGTAAGCTCGAACAACCCAGCGACCACACGCCCGTTTGGGTAGAGCTTTAGACAGTTGCAAAAGTAATGATTAGTTGTTAATTGTTTAACACAAGTAGGGCGATCGCTCTTAGAGACTGCATCGATCATTTCAACAAATCACCTAAAACCAACAACTAATCATGTTCTTAGTTACTGGAGCCACCGGAGATCTCGGTCGTCGCATTGTGCGGTCGCTGCGAGAGCGTGAGATGCCTGTGCGATCGTTCGTGCGCCTCAATGCCCGCTACTCTGAGTTAGAAAATCGCGGCTCCGACATTTTCATTGGCGATTTGCAAAGAGAGCGAGACCTCCAGAAAGCGTGCCAGGGCGTGCAATATGTCATCAGCGCCCACGGCTCTGGTGAAACGTCGAACGGTGATGCTGAAACGATCGACTATCAGGCAACGATTGAACTCATCGAGCAGGCAAAAGCAGCCGGAGTCCAGCATTTTGTGTTCATCTCAGTGCTAGGTGTCGATCGGGGCTATGAGGATGCGCCCGTCTTCAAAGCAAAACGCGAAGCCGAGAAACATCTGCAAGCGAGTGGTTTGAATTACACAATTCTGCGTCCGTCTGGATTTGCCTCCAACCTCTTGCCTCTGGCAGAGCAGTTCCGGCGAACGGGGGTTTATGTGCTGATTGGCGATCCACTGAGTCGTACCTCGATCGTCAGTACCGATGATTTGGCACGGCTGGCGATCGAGTCTGTCTCAACCGAAGGCGCACGCAATCAGATCTTTCCAGTAGGTGGACCCGACATTCTCAAGCGAGAGGATATTCCGCAGATTTTTGGTCGCCTCTTTAACCGCGAACCGTTTTTGTTAAACCCACCCTTATTAGCAGTAGATGGAGTACGCAGTGCGATCGGGTTGTTCAACCCCAAATTGCGCTCCAGTCTGGGCACTTTACGGACTCTGCTGGCAAACGAATTCTTCACTACTCCTGCCGAAACCGCGCATTTAGAATCAACATTTAACTTCAAGCTAGAATCGCTGGAAGCCTTTTTGCGACGCTATCTGGGAGTTTAGATAGCGGCTTTAGAGGCGACGATCGCGGCTCGACATCGGTTTGCGCTACTTTTGCCCGATCGTAAGCATTGCCTCAAAGGACTAGCCGACTGATCCGTAGCCCTTCAACCAGCAGCACCGCCGCGATCGCCCCAACCAGCGTATTGAGAATATTCACAATTTCATTCGTTAACCAGGCAAAGCGGCTTTGCAACGTTGCTCCAATTACACTTTCGACATTCGTACCGATGAACGCTGCCACCACGCAAATGGCGACCTGCCAGAGGGGAATGAGTCCCACGCCCCAACTCACTAGCGCAAGCGCGACTGATGCTGCAACACCCGCAAGCGTTCCTTCTAAGCTCACGGCACCTTCCGTTCCACGCGGTACAGGCTGTAGCGTCGTAATCAAAAACGTGCGTTGACCATACGCCTTGCCAATTTCGCTAGAGCAGGTATCCGCCAGTTTAGTACTAAAGCTCGCCACATAACCTAACAGCAACAACGGTACAAGCCACTGACTTTCTGCAGTCGGTAAAAATAAAGGGACAAGCAAACTGCCGATCGCACACAGCGCCCCCGTCAACGCTGATCCCCACACATTTTCGGGTCCCCGTGCGCCCGATCGCTTCTCGGCAATACCCGCAGCCTCTTTCTGCGCCATACCTACCCGCGTAATGCCAGATCCTACCAAAAAATAGAACACCACAACGGCGTACCCTTGCCACCCTAACGAAACCCACACCAGTACACCCAAGATCCACGCATGGATGATGCCAGCCAATGTAAGCAGCTTTTTTGGTAAAAACCAGACGATCGCCAGCAGCACAGTATTCAATGCCACCGCAATGAACCAGGGAGTGAGCAAAGATGAAGGATAAGGGGTAAAAGCTAAAAGGTGCAAAATGGACAGTGTAGAGAGTAGAGGCAGCATCAACCGGGTTCCAGGAGTGCGACAAATTTATTGTGGCATTAGCGCGCAGTCCATACTCTAAACTTTACCCTCGACGTTTACGCTTAACCCTTCAAGTGCCAAGCTCAATCTTCCGGGTTCTAAGCTTCGCTTTTCGACCTTAGATCTCAACCATCCGAGTACAGCTCTCGACCTTCAAAACTCAAAACAAAGCTTCCCCGCTCTCACGACCCTAACGCTCTCATGCCTCCCATACCTCCACTCTTCCATCTCTCCTTCCCTGTTAGCAGTATTCCTCAAACAAAAGCCTTCTACGCAGACGGTTTGGGCTGTAGCGTGGGGCGCGAAAACTCAGAGTCCGTCATTCTCGATCTCTATGGTCATCAATTAGTCGCGCACGTCGTTCATGAGCCACTGATGCCACAAAAAGGGATTTATCCCAGGCATTTTGGGTTAATTTTCACTGCAGAAGCGGATTGGGAAGCGTTGCTAGAAAAGGTGCAGCAAAACAAACTGACGTTTTATCAGCAAGCAAAACATCGGTTTCCAGGCTTGCCACTGGAGCACCGCACCTTCTTTCTGCAAGACCCGTTTTACAACCTGATGGAGTTCAAGTTTTACCGCCATCCCGATGCTATTTTCGGGAGCAGGGACTTTACTCAGATTGGTGACGCGACCGAAGCAATGAGCAATCCTGCTTAAGTTGTGAAATAAGCTGGCGTCAGTGGTTAGCGATCGCGACTCTTCACAGCGTGTCCAAACCAACCAGATCAGTGCCGCTGCTTTTGATGAAAACCGAAAAAGAGCGATCGTGCGTGTGCCAGTAGTCAACGGTCGATCGCAAAATATCCAGTGCCACCAGCCACTCTGAAGGCGCGTGTTGAGCAAACGTTTCTGGCTGTTCGTACAGCAGGATCAAACGATCGTCTGTCAGCCAGTCCAAATCGGTCAGGCAGTCTTCCAATGCGTCCCAGTTGTTACCAAAGTAGTCTGGAAACGTCAGTGCCTTTGCCACAGCTTGTAGAAAATCTGCTTTGCTTTTGACAGCCGTGCCATTGATATAAAACAAACGGGCACCCTGTTCCTGGCTCAGAGTAACGAGGTCATCAGTGCTGATAGGCGTGACGAGTTGGTAGACTCCAGGACTACGTTCGCCATTAAGTACTGCAATTAAGTGATCAATCACTGTTTCACCCTCACAAAGCTGGCATAGTGATCGCCAGTGTAGTAGATTTCGCTGCCCCCTCCGGTAACGATCCGCCGTGCACCACGATGCCTTACTCCTGGTGTTTTAACTGTATATTCCCGGTAGTAACCTGTCCTTGCTTGCGGTAATCGGCGCTCTCGATTCTGAAAAACAGTGCCATCCTTAGCGTAAGGAAAGGGTCCGCCTTGCCTAATCAAGTTGATGGTCGATCGCGCTTCTGGTGGCAGGCGATTGGCTGCTACTACAGGGATCGTGACTGCACGCGCAACGATCGTCGTTTGGCTCTGTGCAGTTTGGCTGAAGCTGTCTGGCTGAGCCTCTACGTGCAGAACGGTTGTTAAGCCAATCAGCGTCAGGACGCTTAGAAAGAGGCTAAAGAACCGGAGAAGGCGCTTGACAAAACACTGGTTAAACGTCATAGCGTGCTTAATGACACTAAGAAGGGGTTGCTGGTGTTAAGATGCCCTTTCCGCAGGCGATCGCTTTATCCTTCAACAAAGCTTCACGCCTCATGCCTACCTCACGCTCACGCAATCGCTCAATGTTCTGGGAGAATGAGAAGGAGTGGCAGAAACCCCGACGCAATGATGCCGAACTCTGCTTATAACCCGCATAGCTGATCGCTGACGGCTGATCGCTGACAGCTAATCATTCATTTCATTGGAAGAACGAGAATGTCCGAACTATCTTCGCCCGCACCATCGTTGCAAGAAAACCTCAGAAGTCAGGTTGTTACACAGGGCGTACAACGATCGCCCAACCGCGCCATGCTGAGAGCGGTGGGCTTTAAGGATGAGGACTTTACAAAGCCGATCATCGGCATTGCCAGCGGGCACAGCACCATTACGCCCTGTAACATGGGCATTGAACCTTTGGCAAAGCGTGCTGAAGCAGGCATTCGTGATGCTGGCGGTATGCCTCAAACCTTTGGCACCATCACAGTCAGCGATGGCATCTCAATGGGCACCGAGGGGATGAAGTACTCCCTAGTGTCGCGGGAAGTCATTGCCGACGCGATCGAAACAGCATGCAGTGCCCAAAGTATGGATGGCGTGCTAGCGATCGGCGGTTGCGACAAAAATATGCCTGGAGCCATGCTAGCGATGGCACGGATGAACATTCCTGCCATCTTCGTTTATGGGGGCACGATTAAGCCCGGACATTTTAACGGCTGTGACCTCACCGTCGTTAGTTCCTTTGAAGCCGTTGGGCAGTATAGCGCGGGCAAAATTCCTGAGACAGAACTGCTGGCAGTCGAGCGCAATGCCTGTCCGGGTGCAGGTTCCTGCGGTGGGATGTATACCGCCAATACGATGTCATCTGCGTTTGAAGCAATGGGCATGAGCCTAATGTATTCCTCCACGATGGCGGCAGAAGATGCAGAAAAAGCCGATAGTGCTGAGAAATCCGCTATCACGCTGCTGGATGCCATTCGTCATCAGCGTCTACCGCGTCAGATCATCACTCGCAAGTCTATTGAGAATGCGATCGCAGTCATTATGGCGATCGGTGGCTCCACCAATGCAGTGCTGCACTTTTTGGCGATCGCCCATGCTGCGAACGTATCCCTCACCCTTGACGACTTTGAAACCATTCGGGGTCGAGTGCCCGTCCTCTGCGATCTCAAGCCGTCTGGTCGCTATGTCGCTACCGATTTGCATAAAGCAGGCGGCATTCCTCAAGTCATGAAGATGCTGCTGGCACACGGGTTGCTTCACAGCGATTGTTTGACCATTACGGGACAAACCGTTGCCGAATTGCTCAAAGACATTCCTGACGAACCGCGCCCTGACCAGGATGTGATTCGCCCCTGGGACAAGCCGATGTATGCCCAAGGACACCTGGCGATCCTGCGAGGCAACCTGGCAAGCGAAGGCGCTGTCGCCAAAATCACGGGTGTTAAAAACCCTCAAATCACAGGACCTGCTCGTGTCTTCGAATCAGAAGAAGCGTGTCTAAATGCGATCCTGGCAGGCAAAATTAGCGCTGGTGATATTCTTGTCATCCGCTATGAAGGACCCAAAGGTGGACCCGGAATGCGTGAAATGCTGGCTCCCACTTCTGCCATCATTGGTGCTGGGTTGGGTGACGCTGTAGGACTGATTACCGATGGACGCTTCTCTGGCGGCACCTACGGTATGGTGGTGGGTCATGTTGCCCCTGAAGCCTACGTAGGCGGCACGATCGCTCTGGTGCAGGAAGGTGACTCTATCACGATTGATGCCCATGCCCGCCTCTTGCAGTTAAATGTTGCAGATGCTGAACTCGATCGCCGTCGTGCTCAGTGGCAGCCACCCAAGCCCCGCTATACAACTGGAGTGCTAGCAAAATATGCCAAACTCGTCTCGTCTAGCAGCGTTGGTGCGGTTACCGATCTAGATCTATAAAGTTTGGCTCTACATAGGCTGCAATAAGAACAAATCCCTTTATACAGATCACACTGTATCGGAGTCACGAAGCGACTTTGCTTCATTTGTCATCCTCTTTCAATTGAGAACGCGATAAATCTAGGGACATAGCACTGCTATGTCCCTAGATTTATCACGCTTATTCTTCAAAGCGGTACATAGCAATCGAAGAGAACGTTAGGACAGACATAAACCCTGAAACTCCCCTTGAGAAGACGTCTATGCATCCCTCATCCTTTATCCTGCTATAGGAGCCGCTTGCCACTTTGCCATACTTCAATCCTGACCTGAGATCAGGGTTGCTCGCGTTCGGTTTATCGCAGTTCTCTGACATGAGCCAGCTTTCATAGCAGCGCCAAACAGTGCCCTTTATGGTCTCTTACCAGACTTATGTCTGGACATTGCACTCCTAGCCCGACACTACATTCAGCCGTGTAGTACCCTCTCAGCGCAAAAAGTCTTTACTTGAAAAAGTCTTGGGCACGTGCTGGTGAAACTCTTACAACAGCGAAGTACCCACGCGTTACTGAACCTCATGCAGCAGAATTCGTCCTGCGAGGAGGCAGTCTCAACATCTGTGTCAAAATGAAGGTCACCCGCTATGCAAGAGCCTGCGATTTGTGATTGAGGTAGAAGTTCACCAACAGCTTCGGGCATTTCTGAGAGAGCAGGGCAAGCCCTACTGGTCTCACCATTTAACGATGGCGCGGCTAGTAGCGCGTGCGCTGCGCCTAGGGCGGAGTGCGTTGATGCAGACAGATGCACTCTCTCGCTATCACGGGCGCTACAGGCTCAGTTATTTAGTCCCGATCTTAATGTGGCAAGAGCCGGTCATTTTGGTTGCCACAGAAGCAGTGCAGCAACGGCTCCTTATGGTGGAGATCCCGCAATTACGCACCTGCATTCAAACCTTAAAAGCTATCCGTACTGGCGATCGCTTCCCTAGTCCAGACTTCCAGGGCTTACTGCTGACTACACCAGAATCCTGGTTGAGCGATCGCCTGCACCAGCAAGGACGGTTTCCGCAAGGCATCCCCACTATCTTTGATGGCGTTGATGACCTGGAAGCATGGGCTTTTGCTCAGCTCACGGTACAGGTGCAGCCTGCTGACTGGGATGAATTGATGCTTGCCTGCCCGAACCATGTCGAGACGATTCGTGATGCTCGCGTGCAACTTACCAAAGCAATCTTTCAACGTCCAGCTAATCCTTATGGGTGCTGCCTGCTGGAACCGTTTGAACAGAAAGTGTTGGCAGCTCTCTTCCAAGATCTACAGCGTCAAGAGCCCCAGCGTCAGGATGTGGAGCATTCTGAGCGCGTGAACGAGCCAATCGCCCTTCCATCTGCCTGGAGTAATTTTAGGGATGTGCTTCAGCTAGACGATCGCCTCCTCTGGGCAGAAATCTCGCGCCGTCAAGGGCAGTTCTCACTGCATTGCGGTCCTGTTGAAGTAGCAACCGATCTTGCCCCACTTTGGACGCAGCAATCTGTCATCCTGATTGGCGGTGCGCTAGACATCGATGCTGACGCACTGATGTATCGGCAACGATTGGGCTTAGGCGATTTGACCAGCTTGAAATTTATGCCCGATCGTCAGGATGAGGTCATCCAACTTTATTTGCCTGAAAGGCTACCGATGCCTAACACGCCAGAGTTTCAGTGGGCACTCATTCGAGAAATGCATTCCCTCCTAAGAGTCAGTTCAGGCATTCAAGGCCTGACTGTATTGTTGGTAGATGATGTGCCGTTGAAAGCTCAGGTTGGTTCTGTCCTGGCATCCGAATTTGGTTCAAGAGTACAGGTTGAACGAACGTGTCTGGATGATAACGGTGTACTGGTAGCAGGTTGGGAGTTTTGGAAACAGCATCAAAGCGTTTTACCTGCACCACATCTACTGGCGATCGCCACCCTTCCCATTCCCTCACTTGAAAATCCGCTCGTAGCTGGACGAGTCGCTTATCACAAACACCTTCGGCAAGACTGGTTCCGCCTTTACCTCTTGCCAGAAGCACTTGCAGAACTACAGCGCGCGATCGCCCCTATTCGTGACCATCAGGGTGTGGTTGCCTTGCTAGATAGCCGCGTCATCCATCGCAACTACGGGCAGCAGATATTGGCTGCGCTTCATCCCGTCGCTCGGCTAAGTTACCTTGATCCCAACCTCTTTTCACAACCCGATTATTCAGTGCTTGACTAAAGTTGCAAACACGTCAATTAGAAATCTGTATCCGTTCGATCACACCCTTTCTATTACTATTGGATCAGTTAAGCACTTATTATTGCGGTCATGGGTGAAGCAAAGCGAAGAAAAGAAAGCCTAGGAGAAAAATACGGTCAAGAGACAAATATTCTTCCCTGGCTACCTATTACTAAAACGCAGGCAAGCCAGTTTGTGCAGCTTTCAACCAAAGGTGCATGGATCGGCATTGGGCTACTGGTTGCCATCTGGATTACAACTCGTATTATTGGACCCGCCTTTGGTTGGTGGCAGGTAGATTAGTCGGTCCAACCAGTCTGCCCATGCATTTGTTAAAGTATTTTAAGAGGACTTAGGAAGCAGGAACTTTTTCCCACTTCCTAAGTCCTACTAAACTTAGACGTTAAACTAACCAGCGTTAAGAGTCCTTCAATCTGAGCGACTGTCTTTCTTGATACGCTGTTTTTTCAAATAATCAGCTAGCGTTGAAGCAAATGCTGTGCTGACTTTACAGGTTAAGCAGCTAGTTTGATGACTCGTCATTATAAACTTCACCGTTCTAAAACGAAATTCTTAAGAAAGTCTTAAAAAGGTATAGAATTCTAATGTGGTGACTGGAGGACTATTGTGTTCTTAAGACTTGCAGAGCAACACCGTCAATTTGTCCAGGATCTCGTCATGAACCTTCAGGCGCTGGCGATCGTGCTAGAGCGTCAGGGCTATTTAGCGTCCTGCTACACCTGTGGTGGGCAGATGAACAGCGCATCCTTCATGGTGAGTTTGGCAGACAATCACCTGATCCGCTTCCTGGTTTCTGACTACGGTATTACCTGGACTGAGATGCGAGACGATCGCGAACTGATGAAGCTTGAAGGTGCAGAAGCTATCAGTCAACTTCAAGAACTGGCAAATCTGGTTAAGTACAAGGTGAAACCGTCTGAATACCAACCAGCGGTTGTGACTGAAAGCTTCCATTAAGAAGCTTCTTGATAACACTATTGACGTAGAACTAAGCAACGCTTCAGATACTTAGGTTTACGTAGTTTTATAAGTGTAGTTTTACGCTCCACCCGGCACAGTCGGCTTTTGCTTAATTGAAGCCGACTATGCCTTCGTTTAGCGTTAGATTGGTCTTCCAGTTTGAACTAGAACAAACCTGTTTGATGCTGATTGTTTCGCTAGCAGAGCAGTTATAAATGTTTAACGGTTACAAGCGATTACTTGTAAGCTCTCTCATTCTGCTCTTATATCTCATTCTGCTCTTATAAGAGATCTGTCCCTAACAGTCTTATAAACTTTGATGGTCGCCCTTCTTGTCGAGCCACAAGCGATCGATGATAGAAACGACTTCCACATGCAGTGCGCTCACCAGAAAATTTATACCTGAAAGCTCTGTAACGATCGCTTTACAAAAGCCATTAACTTAGGTATATTGCTTGTGTAGGTTTGAAAAAACCTTCCAACATTCATACACAATGCACTTATTACCACTATGACTACGACCTTACAGAGACGCGAGAGCGTCAACGTGTGGGAGCAGTTTTGCAACTGGGTAACCAGCACCGACAACCGACTGTATGTCGGCTGGTTCG
>NZ_JACJOZ010000020.1:0-2543 GCF_014695795.1 Phormidium sp. FACHB-592 | reverse complement strand
TACGTCTCAGACGGTAAACAGGCATTGAAACCCTAGGAATAAGGGTGTTCCAATTCATGCCTCATCAAATGCGTCGGGCGATCGCCTTGATTAGTTGCGGATGGCAGCAACGGAGCAAGAGGGTGAAGAAGGAAAACTACTACTGTATAAGGCCTTTAAGCATTGTACAGTTGGCGGCTAGTCCAGCACCAGAATGGTTAGGCTGAGCCTCTGAGCACAAGATTTGCGCTAGCTCACTGGCGGGCAATATTGTGCCGTTTCCCTCATAACCTGCGTTCGCTCAGAATCTTCAAGATCCCCAACATCTGACTTAACCAAGCTAACCAACACTGCCCCTGCGCGCTCCCAAGTCCAACGTTTTGAATCTATGTGGCTCCCACCCTCATCAATCTCAAGGGTACCTGCATCGTCTTGACCCAGCAACTTAACCTCCTGAAGTAGCCACTTGGTTTCTTCCTCCAGCATCTTGGGCTAGAGGCTGAATCAATAGCGAAAATTTAGACAGCACTCTAGGCAGCCATGACACTAGCCTACGCCAGCGAACTGACAGTTGAGCCAGACGAGGATTTAGGTACTCGCTACGGTGGCGAAGCCTTTGTTGTCCTCCGCCCGAAGACTGTGATCGACGGTGTACTCCATGTCGCCGCTCTCATCCATCAGAAGCCATCTAGTTCAATCGCCTCCAAACCGCATCTCAGCATCAGCTGAAGCCTTGGGGCAGTGCCGACCCGCTGCAGCCTTAAAGCTTCACCCAGCGTGGTCCGCTCGCCTTGGCACTGGGATGACTAACCCTACCCACCACTGCCAGAGTAATTGCGGTTGGCGACCGGTGGCTTTGTCAAAGGCGGCATAGGCCTCAGCACTTCCCCACGTGTGTACCAAACGTCAGGCTGCGCTGCATCCAGTCGGAGCGCTTGGTCAAAACATCCTAAAGCACGTTCAGGGTGCTTCGTTTCGAGCAGAAACAGGCCACGCTGGTACCACGTGCGGTAACTTTCTGTAGGGACGTAGGACGCTGTCCGTTGGGTTAACAGCTGCGGCTCAGGGTGTGCGGCGAGGGCGGGCGTGACTGCCACAGCAGTCGCTGTGGGCTGGAAGATTGTCATGTCGATTCCTACTATAGCAAGGGTTCTGTGCGTCACACCCATGTATCGATTATGACGAAGGTGATACTTAGACCACGACCGCGAAACTACGGGACTGAACCGACCGAAAACCAATTTAGTGCCACAAAGGGCTTGCAGCCCGATTAGATGCTTGATTTAGCAACCCTATATAGCAAAACTTGTCGCCTCATCTCAGTTGATCACACTGCTAAGGGCTTGGCTGCAAGGCTAAGGTTCTACGACCAGTGCCGCTGCTTTGGCACCGTGAGCCAAAGCAACGGCACTGGCACACCTAGGTTAAGATTTTAGCTGCATTGATGAGCTAGTGTATGAACGCTCTTTCCCAAGTGCTTGCTGTCGTCGGTACTGCCCGCAAAGCGACTGAGCTAACTAGAAGCGAAGGGGGCACCTTAAAGTTAGCTAATCTTTAGGCAAAGAATATCTCATGAAGGCGTTCCCCTTTCACAAGTTGCAAGGATTGCCACTGCAATTTGTGCTCATCGTACCGTTCGTGCTGCAAATCTTTGGCGCGGTTGGGTTAGTGGGCTACCTCTCGCTAAGAAATGGGCAGCAAGCGGTCAACCAACTATCCGACCAATTGATGGCCCGCACGAGCCGTTCGGTGGATCAACATTTAACGTCTTATTTAGCCATTCCTCATCAATTGGGACAGCTGAACGCGGATGCTATTGAAATGGGTCTGCTGGATGTGCGGAATCGTCAAACTACCGGCAAAGCTTTCTGGAAGCAAATGCAGACGTATGACCTGACCTTCCTTGGCTATGGACTCACGACTGGCGAAGGCGTAGGGGCCATCCGTTATGATGGCAAAACGCTAACCATCGACGACTGGAGCGCTCAGCGGTCTAAGAACGCCGACACTTACACTACAGACAACCAGGGCAATCGTACCTGGGTCGTCAGCCGTTACGATTACAATCATTTCACCGAAAGTTGGTACACCGAACCGCTTAAAGTCGGCAAGTCTACTTGGTCACGAGTCTATGTTTGGGATTCTCCCAATGGGCCTTACATCGCTGCGTCTGCGGGCCGTCCTATCTATGATGCTCAGAAGCGCTTATTGGGCGTGTTTGGTGCCGACATCCATCTCTTAAAGTTGAGTGATTATTTACGAAACTTAGAGACTAGCCGTACGGGGCAGGTGTTTATTGTCGAGCGGAATGGCCTGTTGATTGCAAATTCTAGTCCAAAGCAACCCTTTACCCTCGTTAAAGAGAAGATTCAACGCTTGCAGGCGAGCGACAGCCCTGACGCCACCATTCAAGCCATTGCCCAACAACTCCAGCAACGCTTCCACGGGTTCGGCACCCTGGCAAACGAAACACTGCAAATTGACTTGCAGGGCGAACGCCATCATGTGCGTGTGACCCCCTGGCGCGACCAGTATGGCTTGGATTGGGTGGTGGTCGTCAGCGT
>NZ_JACJOZ010000002.1:0-3796 GCF_014695795.1 Phormidium sp. FACHB-592 | reverse complement strand
AAGATCGCCGCCACGCCAAAGCTCGGTGCAAAGAACCAGCTCGACTGACCCAACGGATACATTAAGAAGACGGAGACGAAGACGGCGATCGGACCGGTGAAGGCGATCGCGTTATAAGGACGAATGCCGACGAGGCGAGCAATCTCAATCTGACGCAGGCAGAAGCCAATGAGAGCAAAGGCACCGTGTAGGGCGACGAAGCTCCACAAGCCGCCAATCTGGAACCAGCGGGTCAAGTCGCCTTGCGCTTCGGGTCCCCACAAGAACAGGAGGGAGTGACCAAAGCTGTCCGCGGGGGTGGAGACGGCGACGGTCAGAAAGTTGCAGCCTTCGAGATAAGACGAGGCCAACCCGTGGGTGTACCACGAGGTGACAAAGGTGGTGCCGGTCAACCAGCCGCCTAACGCTAGGTAAGCGCAGGGAAACAGCAGTAACCCAGACCAACCGACAAAGACGAAGCGATCGCGTTTCAGCCAATCGTCGAGAACGTCAAACGCCCCTCGATTCGCTGGCGCGCGCCCGACAGCTATAGTCATAGCGCAGATCTCCGATAAATAATAATGAGGACTGGATGCCGTAAAAGCCTGCCCGCGCGTCTACTGCTCAACAAACATTGAGACAGCATCACAAATTATGAGCAGAAGGTTACGTTTCTTTACCATCCCTCAATTATATGGATAACCCTACAGATTTGCCAGGTGAATTCTCACTATTTAAAGCTAAGGCTACAGCAAGAGAATGTGCCATGGAAGCAATGAGCAGTAGGCTTGCAGCGATAAAGAGGCAGCAACGCTCTTGGGGAAATTGATATAATGAATTTATTAAGATTGCTCCTACGTTTAGGAGTATTCAAAGCGTCTGAGTTGTAACAGAGCGCTTCATTTGTTTTTTCGTTGAGAGCGAGGGTGAGATGAAAATAGATAAAAAGCAGGTAACTGCAACGTCTCTCATTGATCCCTCTGTCACGCTGGGTGCGTTTGCTCATGCGGTCATTGCCGAGCAATATCGTGCGGTGGTGAAGCACGAGAAAAAGGTAATTGCTGACAAAAATCCAGAACCGCTTCACCAGATGCGGGTGGGTACGCGTCGGTTACGAACGGCACTACAGGTTTTTGATTGGGCGATCGCACTGCCGAAGGCTGCGTCGGCGAAACAGATTGGCTCCCTGGCTAAAGTGCTGGGTCGGCTGCGAGATTTGGATGTGCAGATAGACGCTTTGCAAACCCAGTATCGCTCTGACGTAGCTGAAACCACGCAGCGATCGCTCGATGACGTGATTGCAAAACTTCAGAAAGAGCGCCGCGTGGCATCAGCAGATGTAAAGGATGCGCTGACGCGATCGCGCTACCAGCAACTCAAAACTGCCTACGAAACCTGGATCGAGCAGCCTCGTTACACAGCGCTAGCGAGCCAACCCTTGCAACTGTTTTTGCCAGATCTGCTGAGTCCACTGCTTTCAACGTTGCTCTTACACCCTGGCTGGTTGGTACCGGCGGACGCTTCGGATGCCGATAGTGAAAGTTTGCATGACTTACGCAAAGCGTGCAAGCACGTCCGCTATCAGGCAGAGTTCTTTGTTTCGTTCTATGGCGAAGCCTTCCAAACCTGGATTGATGATGTCAAGGCAATTCAATCTAAGTTGGGGACAGTACACGATAGCCAGGTTTTACAGGCGTTGCTGAAAAAGCACCAGCCTAAGCACACTCAGTTGCCCGAACTCCAAACTGCCATCCACCAAACCCAAACGGAAGCAATGTCCGGCTGGGAAGCAGTACGGCTACGCTACTTAGAGCCAGCGTTTCGTCAACAGCTTCGTCAATTGCTGCTGGAGCCGATCGCGGCTGACGTACCAACGGAAAAGCAACTTTCTGTTTGATAACCATAAGCGGTTAGCCTTCAGCTCTAGATTCTAGGCTAACCGCTCCTACATCAATCCCGCCGATTCGTAGAGGCGCTTCAGTACGGCAAGCAGTTTGTCGCCATATTTAGGATCAGCAGCCCAGCGTCCGCTTAATAAACCGACAAGGGGCGCAACCCCACGAGCCACAAAGTTAAAGCGAGGATCGACCACTGCCTGCACGAGCGGCTCTGCATTCGCATAGGCTTTCAAATGCTGGATTTGCGCTCGTACACCAATACGAGCACTGGGGAAGGAAGCTCCTTGCGAATCGCCACCCGCTGAACCCAGTCCGCCGAAGTTGTTTTGCTCGGGTCTGACGGTACCGCTAAAGCGGAGAAAATCAGTTTCCAGACACATTTGCGCGAACGCAACATCATAATTAATGCCTTCGATGCTACCTTCTTCTCGGTAGAGTTTAGCGATCTCTGGGTAACGGGTCAGCGCTGCTTCATTATTTGCCTTGAGGAACATGAGGAGCTGAACTTCGGAGGTGTTGCCCTGCCCCGAAATCTTGTCGAACTGACCAGAACAGATCTGTGAGGCTGACTTGAGAAAGATCGTGCGGTTTGTGCTGTCCCAAGCGATCGAAACATGTCGATCGCGCAAGTCAACCGCTCGGACGTACACAATGTTGCGGTAGGTGATGCGACGGACATTAGGATCGGTGGAAACGTCTACCCCCAGTCGATCGACCAGATCGATCGGCACATACGCATTACCGCTGACGATGATGCCCTGTTCGCCATAGGTTTGCCCATTAATATTAATATTGCAAGGCGGATAGGTACCCGGAGATGGCGTTGGATTTGGAGTAGACGTAGGAGGCGACACCGATCGGCTCCAGGATGCCAACCCATCAGCAAGACCCAGCGCTACATTCCGTCGCTGGTTTTGAATGATGAAGCGATCGTCTGGGTTAGAGAGGACAGCAACTTCCATCAAGAGTGCTGGCACAACCAACTGCCGACAGAACGCTAGACTGCCCAAACCTGTTGCGGTATCAGGTCGCGCACCCCGATTGGGTAGCTGAGGCACCCGGCGCAGCAGCGCTAGCAAAAGAGTTTCTGCCTGTGCCTTGCGCTGAGCATTGTTAGCAATGTAGAACACAGCTGACCCACGCACAGACGGGTTAGAAAAGGCATCTGTATGGATTTCCAGGGCAATGTCTCCAGCGCGAGAGCGACCATTGATCCAATCAAGCGTTTGTCTGGCGCTCAGATCATCGGGGACAGACAGAATTTCAAAGCTGCGCGATCGCAGTTCTGTCACGACTAGATCGCGTGTCAAAATCATCTCTCTGGATTCGGTTGTGCCTGCAATCACCGCTCCCGGATCGGTCACACCGCTTTCCTGACCACCGTGCGCTGCTGAAATAAAAATTCGTCCCATCTGCCCCTGTGTCCCTTCACGCGTAACGTAGCGATGTTAACTCGCTTGAGAATGCACTGCCCATGTTTTACACCACGTAAAGGGGTTGGGAAAAAAATATGAGGACATGAGAAGAGAGGATTAATCGGTGCGGAGGAACGGAAAAGCAGCCGCTAAAGCTTCAAAGGCAAGATGCTTCGGTACAAAAACCCGGCTTGTTAAGATTAGCAGCAGAGCAGAAGAGTGGCGAACCTGTAGTTGGTTCCTAGGCATCCACTGGAATCTGACACATGATCACTTTCGGAAGCACTATGTCTGAAATCCCGCTTAACCCAGAGCAACCTAGCGAAAAGGGGTAGTGCTACACAAGTAATGATGCGTTGTAGTGATGGATGAAATACCAAAGGGCACCAAGATGATTCTCTACGGATTTTGAAAATGACAAGGTTTTGCGAACCAGTCGAGACACTCGTTGCCTCAACGTGTTGTTGAAGCGTTCAATGTAGTTGGTTCTACCCGTTTCTTTAC
>NZ_JACJOZ010000019.1:0-2305 GCF_014695795.1 Phormidium sp. FACHB-592 | reverse complement strand
TTTCACGTTGAGATTACTGGAGAGCGACGTGATACGGAAACGGTCATGCGTCGTTTGGAGGGGGGCGATTGGAAAAGTGCCAGCAATGGTAACTCGTTGGTCGCCTACCCTACCGCAAGCACGGTTCTTAGGGGAGGGGGTTGCAGTGATGCAGCCTCCTTACCCGACCCACTAGTAGGGGTGTAATCAGGATAAATGTTTTTTAGTGCCACCAACTTTTGAAACCTTTACCCAATGGAACTTTCAGAATCCACTATTCCATAAAGAGTCCTTCCTAAGAGATCACGTAGAAACAAGTGTTTCAAGCGCTCGTGGCACTAAATTACACGCATCCTGATTACACCCCTAGTATCGGCTCGAAAAATTCACTTAACTGCGGCGAACTGGGTGCCCGCTCTGCGGGGCTGCTTGAAAGAGCTATTCCCCCCACACTGTGCGGTCAAGAGAAATGGCGTTGCTGTCGTTTGGCAGTTGCCCGCCTACAACAATCGCTGTCAAACCACGAGACTGGGCATACTCAATCAAGACTTGCTTTTGATTCTCAGCGAGACTGGTCCAGGCGTTATCGGGCAAAAACAGCCCCTGCGTACCCATACCCCATGTGTCAATGAAACGTGAATAGCCGTACTTTTTCCTTATGGCATTGAGTATAGGTTGAGCTGCTTGTTTGGACTGCTGTTGCTGTGCCTGCGCTGCTGCTGGGGGTGCTGAACTTGCCTGACTCTCAGTTGTTTCAGTTTGGGTAGGACTGGGCGCACTTGCTGCAGCCGGGGGCGTGCTACTTACAGGACTCGGAGTTTGTTCTGACCGCCCATGAACGAGTAGCAAGAGCACAAACATCCCAGTAATCAGCCCTTTCGTTTTGAGCGACCAGTGCCCATGCTTCCACATAGACCAAAGACCAAGTGGGAAGAACAAGACTAATAACGCAATAATGATGCTCTTGCTGTCTGTTTCATACCAAGGCAACTTCTGCTTGACCGGCTTTGAGCGTGCAGTATTTTCTGAAAGTAAAGACGGCGCTGTTGCCTTTGAGGGTGTGGTTGCAGTTGCCACTACTTGCTCTACAACAGGCTCTCTAAACGTTTCAACGTTAGTAGTAGGCTGAACCTTCAGCGGTAGCGGCTGTAACTCAACTGGCTCTGTCCAAGCTGGGAAATCTGCACCGTGCTGGCGTCCATAAATTACCAAGCGCTGAACGACTTCAGCCTTCAGTCCCCGAACACCTTTCGTGACATAAGCAACCATTGCTGGCTGATTGGGGGCAAACTCAGCTTCGAGCATGACATGCAGACACTGATCCGTCAGCTGAGCTTTCGCTGTCACACCTTGCGCAGCCAAGGAGCGGTTCATCAGGGCAGTGATCGCCTGTGGATTGCCTTGCTTAGCAGCAGCCAAAATATTTTGCTGAGTCATGCGTTGCGTGTATGAGAGCTTCTGTTCTAGGGTGCCCACCTCCAAAGCGAACTCCCTATGAGATCCATACCTCGTCTACAAACCGCAGTCTTAAACCCCAACTTCTACCAGCTTCGCCTCTCCATGTGGATTTGTCGGAGGGGCGCGGTTAACTGCCCCGCGCCGCAGAAGCGATTGTGTTGAAAGTCAAGCTTTTTCCGCCACATCTGGACGCCAAGGCACTCCAGTTTTCGCCATAGCATTCAGGATAATCAACAACTTGTGCATGCAGGCGGTCAAAGCGACCTTCTTTAACTTGCCCTTGGCACACAGGCGCTCATAGGCTTAGTTGTAGCAGCGGAAAAATGCTGGTCGTTAGTGAGCTGTTGGAGGGCACTGTCCCCTTTATGAGGCCTGGTTGATCACTGCTAAGAAGTCTGGAATGGCGCAAGATCGTTGTTCATGATTCGGATTGTCCTATTTATGGCTGAAGATCGGACAGTTCGAGCTAACAGAGATCCAATTAAAGTGATCCTTATAAGCCTTATGCAGCGATCTTTTTAGCCTTAACGATCATTTTTTGTCTGTTGCTAAAACTAAGCCGTTGTACAACCGCACCAACGACCCCAATCCCTCAACCCTGACGACTTTGGAGAAGGTCGTCAGGTCTAAACCACCTTTAGCACTGATGTACAGCCATAATGGGCTCAGATGAAGCTGAACTCGTTTCATTTTCGGTAGTGCTACACAAGTAATGATGCGTTGTAGTGATGGATGAAATACCAAAGGGCACCAAGATGATTCTCTACGGATTTTGAAAATGACAAGGTTTTGCGAACCAGTCGAGACACTCGTTGCCTCAACGTGTTGTTGAAGCGTTCAATGTAGTTGGTTCTACCCGTTTCTTTAC
>NZ_JACJOZ010000018.1:0-5001 GCF_014695795.1 Phormidium sp. FACHB-592 | reverse complement strand
GCGTGGTTGAAAAGTCGTATTCGCAAACACTTACGTGCTGCCACTCCTTTGCGCGATGCGATGGAAACCGTGCTCAAGCAGGCTGCGTCCTAACTTCTATGGCGGTAGCTATACATAGAGGTTGAAGGCGAGGAGTACCAGTACGCTCTCGGTAGCGGTTTTACTGTGCTCGGCTCTAACCCATTATGTTCAGGGCATTTGCATCGAAGCCACTTGGCTAGCAACAGCTCTAATGTAACGATCGATCATCGCGCCTCTCGTAGCCGCTGATCTAGGAGCGTATAGCGCTGTTGGTCTTTCACCTGTCGCACGGCAAGGGCGATCGCCTTCTGGGTGCCAACCAGGATCGCCAGTTGTTTGGCACGAGTGAGTCCGGTATAGATGAGATTACGCGACAGCATCAGGTAGTGCTGCATGTAGATGGGCAGCACCACGACCGGATACTCGCTGCCCTGGCTCTTATGGATGGTCACTGCCCACGCCAACGTAATTTCGTTGAGATCGGCATAGTCGTAACTCACCAAGCGCTCAGCAAAGCGAACCGTCACGTCCTGTTCTTCGACATCGATCGCGGCAATCGTGCCCAAATCACCATTGAAGACTTCCCGGTCATAGTCGTTGACTTTTTGGATGACGCGATCGCCTACCCGTAAAGTCATCCCACTCCGTACCAATTCAGCTTTTGAAGAATTGGGTGGATTAATGAGTTGTTGCAAGACAGTGTTGAGGTGCCGCGTACCCACCACCCCTCGCGTCATGGGACAAAGTACCTGCACATCGCTAGCAGGATCAACGCCCAATGCAGGCAACAAGTCGGTGATTAAGTCCTGTATCCCCTGCACGCCGTCTTCTGGCTCTGGTGCGCCGAGCCACAGGCAATCGGATTGTGGTGCAGGCGAGACGGGTTCAAGCTGCGGGAACTGTCCCTGGTTAATGCGGTGGGCGTTACTCACAATGTGACTGGCTTGTGCCTGACGGAACACTTGTGTCAGTCGCACTACCGGAATTTGCTCAGACGCGATCAAGTCCTGCAATACCGCGCCCGGTCCGACGCTGGGCAGTTGGTCGGTATCGCCGACAAGCAGGAGTTGAGAATCGAGGGCGATCGCTTTCAGCAATGAGTTTGCCAGAAAGAGATCCAGCATGGAGGCTTCATCCACCACGAGCGCCTGCGCGGGCAGCGGATTGTCCACGTCCCGCTTGAACTTCATAGTTTTGGGATCAAACTCCAACAGGCGATGCACTGTTTTCGCTTCCTGTCCGGTCATCTCGCTCAAACGCTGTGCCGCTCGTCCCGTCGGCGAGGCAAGGACAATCGTCTTGCCCATCGCTTTCCACAAAGCAACGATCGTGCGCGTGGTAAAGGTTTTGCCGCAGCCGGGTCCACCCGTGAGGATCAGCACCCGTTGACTCGCTGCCATTGTCACGGCATGGCGCTGTTGCTCCGAAAGGGCAGTGCCCGTCGTTTCGACAAAGCGATCCAGCCAGCGCTGCACACGGGCAGCATCCACCTCAAGAGGCTGTTGCAGCAGTTGCCGTACCCGGTCTGCCAGCTTTTGTTCGGCACCAAAAAAGGGCGGTGCATAGTAGCCAAATTCCTCCAGTCCAGCGATCAGGGCTTCGGTCTTGACCAACTCGCCATCCACCACCATTTGCTCACTTAAAGTTTTTACCTGTACGGGATTGGGGCGATGGTCAGCAATTTCCAAGCGCTTGACGACGCGATCGACCAGTGCTTCACCCGGTAAAAAACAGTGTCCCTCTTCCGCCGCTTCGCCCAAAACGTGCAACGTGCCAGCCCGGTAGCGAAACTCCGAACCGGGGGCAATGCCCAGATTCCGGGCGATCGCATCAGCGGTGACAAACCCAATGCCATAGACATCCGTAGCTAGTTGATAGGGGTTGTGGGTAACAGTCGTGATCGACGCATCGCCATACTGCTTGTAGATCTTGACGGCATAGGTAGTGGAAACGCCGTGACTTTGCAGAAACAGCATCACGTCTTTGATCGCTTTCTGTGTGACCCAGGCAGCTTGAATCAGCTTGACGCGCTTCTGGGCAATGCCAGGGACTTCGACCAGTCGCTCGATCTGCTGTTCAATGATGTCCAGCGTTTCCAGACCGAAGTGGGCAACGATACGTTTGGCGGTGACGGGACCCACACCTTTGATCAACCCGCTGCCCAGATATTTCTCCATCCCGGTGATGGTCGCGGGTTTGGTTTCCCGATACTGCGTGACCTGGAACTGCGTCCCGAACTTGGGATGGTCTTTCCAGGTGCCGTGCAGTTGCAGTGTCTGTCCTGCCTGGATGTTGGCGAAGTTGCCCGTAATAGTAACGAGTTCGCTGGTACGGGGTGCTTTGAGCCGCGCAACAGTGTACCCTGACTCTTCGGAATGATAGGTGAGCCGTTCGACCACGCCTTGCAGGGACTCCACGGGCGGAGCCTGATACGTTCCTGCTGGTGGGCGCGGCGCGTTCAACGCAATGCTCTAATGCTTTAGGACATCCGTATTATAGAGGGACGGCTCTGGCAAAGAAAGGCTTGGGCTAGACAGTGGTGCTATTGTTTCCGACTTTCAAGTAACAAGGAAACAAGCTGGACAACCTTGAGATTGTTTTTGCGAACCTCGATCGTAGCTTTTGATATGGGCAACAGCAGGTTAAGCTTGAGCAGCCCGCAGGTCAGCAAAAACAAGGCATCCTCATAACAAATTCTGAGGTGCCAGCGCCAGTAAGCAGAGGGTCACACCAAATCAACGTTCTAAAGGTGCACCTTTACTTCGCAGCGCCAGCAACCACTGCTGCGCTTCTGCTATCAAAACGGGATCGCCAGACTGCAAATATCGCTGCATCCGTGCGGCATAAGCAGCCGCTCGCGCCTTTGCTTTTGCAAGCTTAAGCGCGTCCAAAATCGCTTTTGTCTCAGCAGCACCAGCGACACCCTGGCTCTCAGGTACCGCAGGGAAGGCAGCACCGAGAACACCGCCCCCTATGGAAATCCCCCCAGCCCCCCCTGCTTCAGTCAATTTACTGTCTTCGGATGCCTGCTGAGGTGCATCTGAGACAGCAGAGGGTACAAGCTTATTGGTGGTGGCTGGCTGTAGCAAACCTGCTGGAGCGGCTTCAGCCTGTTGCAAAAGAGCGGAATCTGCAACGTCAGGGTGTAATGCTTCAGCCGATGGAAGGGCTGGTGGCTCTGCTAGAAACTGGGGATGCCACAGGTCTTTGTGCTTGGTGAGAGTGCTCTGGCTGATGCCATATGGAACGATGGCGTTGCGACGGGCAGTGATGTCGCTCGGCAGATTGTTGTGATTGAGTAGGTCGGAGATCGCTTGCGTGATGCGGGTACGGGCTGCCGCTTGCTGTTGTTGATTCCAGTTGGGTGCTGTACTCCGTTTCGGTTCGGGCGCATCGCCGTAGTGGTAGTAATGGCTAGTTTCAATGCTTCTTGCCCACTCCACAACTTTCTTGTCTAGTTCGTGTTGGCGGCGGCACCATTCAGCATAGCCAGGGAGTGCCTGAGCGATCGCAACGACTGCCTTAACCAGTGCTTCGCCTTCGAGGGGGGAACCGCCGTGGATGACGTGGTGAAAGACGTACTCCTGCATCGTCAGCCGACCCAGTAGGTAGTTAGTCTGTCCCGGTCCTGTCCAACCAGCGTCGATTTCCGTATCCAAATCGCTCAGGAATTTAGCGGCATTTTTGGAGAGCCGTTTGTAGTATTTAGTTTGGGGGTGTAATCAGGATAGCTGCAATTTAGTGCCACCAACTTTTGAAACCTTTACCCACTGGAACTTCCAGAGTCCACTCTTCCATAAAGAATCCTTCCTAAGAGATCACGTAGAAACAAGCGTTTCAAGCGCTCGTGGCACTAAATTACACGCATCCTGATTACACCCCGTTTTGACATCCTTGTGACCGAGTCGCTCCTGCACCGTGCGAATGTCGTAGCCATTTTGCAGGAGATGCGTCGCAAAGCTGTGACGGAAAGTATGGCCGGTGACTCGTTTCTCTACCTGAGCCAGATTTACCGCCTGCCGCACGGCTCGTTGTCTGCCTGTTTCATGGCGATGATGTCGTCGTGTGACACCACTGCGCGGATCTGGCGACAACCGATCAGACGGAAAGACTTACTGCCAAAGCCATTGGCGATCGACATGAGGCTACTTGCGTTCTAAGGCAAACGGCAGGTAGACCAAGCCATAACCGTGAGCGAGATCTTGCTGGTGTAGAGTAGGGGTGTTGTCACCGTTGATGGCGATCGTTGTGTTGCTTGCGCACGGCGGTTCAGATAGCGAAAGTAAAGCGTATGGAAGATGTCATTAAACTTCGCCTTGCTACACCAGAAGATTACGGCTTCTTGTATGCCTTACATGGCATAACTATGCATGATTACATCGAAGTGACTTGGGGCTGGGGTGAGGTGTGGCAGCAAAGCTATTTTAAGCAGCATTTCCGGCCTGAAGCCAACCAGATTATCGTGCTGCACGGTCACGAGATTGGGCATGTTGAGGTGGATGACAAGAAAGATAGAGTGCATATTGGCAACATCCAAATACTGCCGGAACACCAAAGCAAAGGCATTGGCAGTCTCATTATTTTGAAAATTATCCGACAAGCTCAACGGCAGGAGCAGCCTGTGACTCTGCAAGTGCTGAAAGTGAATCCTGCACGGCGGCTCTATAAGCGGCTGGGCTTCGTTGTCGAAGGCGAAGACGACGCCCACTTCAAGATGAAACGCGCCTTAACTCACCAATAAGCAGCACAACAAGACGCTGCACCTGACTGCCTATGCTCCGGTCGCTTCGTTCGTGCCTCACTTCGCTTCCTCCGCTCCGGCGGCAGATGAGCTGTACGTTAAGCTGCTTAGAAACTGTTTGTAAATGTATGTGAAGTAGAAGACAACTACGGTCACAAAGGCGCGATACCAGAAGAGTGACATCTACATGGCTTGAGGATATGAGTCAGCCTTACTACGACAGTGACCTGACCGATGAG
>NZ_JACJOZ010000017.1:0-46228 GCF_014695795.1 Phormidium sp. FACHB-592 | reverse complement strand
CTCATCGGTCAGGTCACTGTCGTAGTAAGGCTGACTCATATCCTCAAGCCATGTAGATGTCACTCTTCTGGTATCGCGCCTTTGTGACCGTAGTTGTCTTCTACTTCACATACATTTACAAACAGTTTCTGATAGGCGGGTACAAAAGCTCACGCTAGATGTAGCTATAACCCTATTAGGTTTGCCTCAGTGGCGCTTCTCAAATGACGTGTGATTGAAGTTGATCGTGGCAGAACAGTCCACGTCTCGAGCTGAAATAGAGCAAGGGCAATACTGCTGTTGATTGAAAGCTGAACCCACTTGAGCGATCGTCAGCCAAACACCAACATGTGGTCAGCCGATTCAGTAGAAAGTTGAGCACTTGAAAATTCTCTTCCTAAAGCTATGCTGTGAAAAGCATAAAGGGGCCGGGGAGCACTATGACGGTAGATGTACGGAAGTTTTTTCAGGCGACGAATCCTAGCCGAACGCTGGTAGCAGGAGACCCAGAGGATCAGAAAGTCTATATTGACTTTTCCTCTGTGCGGGGCGGCAAGATTATTGAGGAATTGAAGACCAACATCACCTTTTTTTCGCCGGATGAACCGACCTGTGTGCTATTTACAGGACACATTGGCTGCGGCAAATCCACGGAGTTGCTGAAGTTGAAGGCAGAGTTGGAGGCTGAGGGCTTTCATGTCGTCTACTTTGAGTCGAGTGAAGACCTGGAAATGGCAGATGTGGACATTGGGGATGTCTTACTGGCGATCGCCAAACGGATCAGCGAAAGTCTAGAACAAGCCAACGTCACCCCTCAGGCAAAAGGCTTTCGTGCCCTTTTGGATAACACGATCAAAGTCTTAACGACGGAAGTCGATGTGAAGGCGAAAGCTAAACTGCCTGGTCTGGAAGCAGGCATTAGCAGCAAGGGTGAGGTCTCGTTGTCAGCCGGAATTGCTGAGCTGACAGTCGTAGCAAAAAATGATCAGGGGTTGCGGGAACGTTTGAACCAGTACTTGGGTCCACAGAAAAACAAGCTGCTGGATGCCATTAACAAGGAGTTATTGGAGCCCGCAATCGCTCAACTCAAGCAGCAGGGTAAAAAGGGGTTAGTTGCGATCGTCGATAATCTCGATCGGGTTGATAATCGGGCTAAGTCCTTTGGTCGTCCGCAACAGGAGTATTTGTTCATTGATCAGAGCGAATGTCTGACTCGTTTGAACTGCCATGTTGTCTACACAATGCCTCTGGCGCTTAAGTTTTCCAACGAGTACGGGATGCTGACTCAACGCTACGAAGAGCCGAAAGTGCTGCCGATGGTGCCAGTGCAATTTCAGGATGGCAGTATTTGTGAGGAAGGGTTAGTGCTATTGCAGCAAATGGTGATAGCTCGTGCCTTCCCTGATTTAGAGACGGCTCAACGTCTGGAGAAAATCACTGAAATCTTTGACCAACCAGGCACTCTAGATCGGCTCTGCTTCGCTAGCGGTGGTCATGTACGCGATCTGCTGCGGTTGCTGAATGACTGGATCAAAAAAAGCAGACAGTTGCCTCTAACCGTCGCCACTCTCGAGGAGGTTATCCGTGCTCGTCGGAATGAAATGGTTCTGCCTATTACTGATGATGAGTGGGAGTTACTGCGGCAGGTGCAGCAACGTAAGAAGGTAAGTGGTGATCAGGGCTATCAAACGCTGATTCGCAGTCGTCTGGTGTTTGAATACCGCGATCATGGAGAATCCTGGTTTGACGTCAATCCCATTCTGGCAGAGGCAAGGGAGTTAAAGGGGCACGGGTAAAGGGAGCGAGTGATGGAGAAAGAGGGTAAAGTTGTCTATTCTCCAGGCTAAGATACGCGAATATACAAATATGGGTCGCGTGGTTTGGTAGTTATTGTCCTCGGCACTTAACGGTCAAATATAACCCTACTTCTGAACAACATTCTTTTGTGATGGCGATCACATGAGACTAAGCAACACCTGAGTCGCAAAACGCTGTCTATGGTTGCCCCTGACGTTGAAGAAATCCTCATTCATAACCAGGACGCTCTGGAAGAATTGGCATGGGCGATCGAGGCATCTCAGGGACAGTTTTCTCTAACGCTGGCACGCTGCAATTACGCCAGTTTGCGTGGGCAGTTAGTAATCCAGATCCAGAAGGCTTGCACCGTCAAGCTGCTTGTTACCCCTCTGCAACAGACTAGCCAAACGCTTTACACACGACTACGAGAATTAACCGACGCTACACCTGTCGAAGCACTCATGGTGCTGGGGTTAGAATCTGTCGATGCCTTAGAGGAAATGCTGCCAGCAGTCAACTCGGTGCGAGAAGAATTTCGCAAGCACTTCTCGTTTCCGATCGTATTCTGGATAACGGATGCGGTACATAGCAAACTGGTGCAACTGGCACCCGACTTCGAAAGCTGGGCCACCACCACTGATTTCACCCTGCCCCCGAATGCTTTGCTGGATGCTCTACGAAATGCCAGCGATCGACTCTTCTCCACCCTCCTCACTCCTGACTCTAACCGCTCCTTCCGCCGCCTGCTGGAGAATCTTGACTTAGGTTTCCTGCAACGCGCCGAAGTCGAAGCTGCCGTCAGAGACTTACAAAAAACTGGGCACTCCCTCACCCCCGATTTGCAAGCCACCCTCGAATTCCTGCGGGGTTTGAATGCCTCTACCAATCAAGAAGCGCTGGAACACTTTCAGCGCAGTTTGGAATATTGGCAGGGGGTAAGCAGCGAAGGCAATAAGGCGATAGGAGGTCAGGAGCCAGACGTCAGGAGCCAGACGTCAGAATCTTCACCCCCTGACCTCCACTTCACACCACCTTACCTTCCCACCCCTTCACCCAACCTTATCGCCGGACTCCTCCTTTACTTCGTTGGACGCACACTTTATAACCTTTGTAGCGAGAACAAGTATCGTCAGGAAAATTGGGAACCACCGAAGCAACCGCTGCAAGAGTGTCTCAGGGTCTTTGAACAAGCAAATCGTCCTGATCTAGTTGCCAAGTCAATGACCCAGATGGAGCGGACGTTAGAGAAGTTGAAGGCGTGGGAAGCTTTAGAAGCTTTGGTGCAAAAGTCGCTCCCCCTACAGCAAATTTACGACAAGCCTGTTCGACAGGCCGTGGACTATCGCTATCTGGCGCTAACGGCAATCCAGAGGGGGCAGGGGGCAGACGCAAAACGCTATGCTGAACGGGCTCTGGAGATCATTGAGCAAGTGTCTGAGGAGCATCGCTACCGTGGGCTGTATTTGTTGACCCTGGCAGAGGCAATGAAACTGACAGGACAACGGGAAGCTTCATTGTCTCGCTTAAATGAAGCGCGATCGCTTGGTGATCAGGGCATTCCACAGGTCTATATTGCCATTCTGGAAGCACTGCGAACCCATTACATTGAGCAAAAAGACTATCTGGAAGCCTTTCGACTCAAGCAAGAACGCCTGGCAGTAGAGCAACAGTATCAATTGCGAGCGTTTGTGGGAGCTGGACGCCTGCGTGCCCAACGCCAGGATCAGGAAGTGCTGCGATCTCAAACTACGATTGGGACGACCGAACGCACCGTTTTAGCAGCAGAAAACTTACCCACTGGAATTGCCTCCTGGCAGCGGCAGCGAGACGTAAAGCAACTGGTAGAACGTATTGGACGCAACGACTGCAAGCTGATTGTGATTCACGGCTACTCTGGTGTGGGCAAAAGTTCCCTCATTAGTGCCGGGCTGGTGCCTACCCTGGAGCAAAAAGCGATCGGTCTTCAGGTTAACTTGCCTGTAGTAGTGCGAAAGTACACTGATTGGGCAGAGGAATTGGAACGACGCATGGCAGAAGTGCTGGGGGGGGTGCCTTCCGCTTCCACTACACCCAATACCCGATCCCCTACGCCCCAAGCTCTCATTACCCAGCTACGCCACAACGAACAGCGCAACCTTCGCACCATTCTCATTTTTGACCAGTTCGAGGAATTTTTCTTCGTCTATCCTACTCCTGCTCAACGCCGCCCATTTTTTGAGTTCCTGGGTCAGTGTTTGCAACTCCTGTTGGTAAAAGTAGTGCTACCACTGCGAGAGGACTATCTGTATTACCTGCTGGAATTCAATCGTATCCCTGAAATTAGCACCACAGGCATTGATGTACTGAGTCGCAATGTCCTTTATCCTCTGGGCAACTTTGTGCCCGACGATGCCAGAGTGATTATTCAGGAGTTGACGGAGCAGGCACGCTTTTACCTGGAACTGGAGTTAGTCGAGGCATTAGTAACAGACCTGACGGATGAAAACGGGGAAGTGCGTCCGATCGAACTCCAGATTGTAGGGGCACAGCTACAGACCGACGGTATCCGTGACTTGGAGGCGTATAGCAAGTTGCGGGAAGCTGGAAAACCCGCTAAGGAAGTGTTGGTCGAGCGCTATCTGGCAGAGGTGGTTGCTGACTGCGGCACCGACAATCAACGGGCAGCGGAACTGGTGCTGTACTTGCTGACGGACGAAAACAATACCCGCCCGCTGAAGACCCGCGCAGAGCTTGCCGAAGACATGGGTGAGGAAACTACCAAGCTGGATTTTGTGCTGGAAATCCTGGTGCGATCGGGCTTGGTAATGCTGTTGCCAGAGATCCCCGCTGATCGCTATCAACTTGTGCATGATTATCTCGTGCGCTACATCCGCCAGCAACAGGGCGAAGATTTACTGGCAGAACTAGCAAAAGAACGGCTCCAACGCAAACTTAGCGATGAAAAGCTCAAACGTTTTCTAAAACGAGCATTGATTAGCTCTATTACTACTGGGATAGGGTTTGCCGTACTAGCCACAGTTGCGATTAGTTTCTGGCTGAGCGCTGAGGGAAGAAGGAAACAGGTGGAAGTTGCTGAAATAAATGCATTAAATTCTGTCTCTGAAGCTAAGCTCGTTGCTCATAATCAGCTTGAGGCAATCGTTGCAGGAGTTCAAGCGGGGCAGCGGGTCAAGCAGACAATGGCATCATCAGAGCTAAAAAACAAAACAGTAGATACATTGCGAAAAGCTATAACCGATGTTCAAGAACTAAATCGCTTAGAAGGACATACGGGTCGCGTGTTTAGTACTAGCTTTAGTCCTGATGGTAAGCTCCTTGTCTCTTCTAGTGCTGA
The DNA here is from genome assembly GCF_014695795.1 of Phormidium sp. FACHB-592. NCBI lineage: Bacteria > Bacillati > Cyanobacteriota > Cyanophyceae > Oscillatoriales > Oscillatoriaceae > Phormidium > Phormidium sp. FACHB-592. Next base: position 41,118 of record NZ_JACJOZ010000017.1, on the reverse strand, counting down.
TGGCAGTGTAAAACTTTGGAAACGTGACGGTTCACTAGTTAAAACTTTGATAGGGCACAAAGGACAAGTCTGGATTGCAACATTTAGCCCAGATGGGAAAGTTCTTGTCTCTGCAAGTGGTGATGGAAAAATTAGGTTATGGAACCGGGAAGGTTCACTAGTCAAAACGTTAAAAGGGCACACAGGTGGAGTGACTAGTATCAGCTTCATTCCCAAGAGCAATATCTTTGCTTCCGCTGGTGATGATGAAAAGATCAGGTTGTGGAACCAGGACGGTACATTGATTGGAGTGTTCCCAGCTCATAAGTATATCAATAGCCTCAGCTTTAGCGCGGACGGACAAGTGATTGCCTCAGCTAGCAACGACAATACAGTAAAACTTTGGAAGCGTGACGGAACCCTGCTTCACACGCTCTCAGGTCATAAAGACGTTGTATGGAGTGTGAGCTTTAGCCCAGATGGGCAAACACTTGCTTCGGCAAGTTATGACAACACAGTCAAGTTATGGAACCGCGATGGCAAGCCGCTAAAAACTTTTCAACGGCATACAAACCGAGTCCTTGGCGTAGGCTTTAGTCCTGATGGGAAAGCAGTTGCCTCTGCCAGCTTAGACAGCACAATTATTGTTTGGCGACTTGATGGTGAAGTACTGACGATGTTTCAAGGGCATTCTGGAGGAGTACGCAGTGTAAACTTTAGTCCAGATGGAAAAGCGCTCGTATCAGCGGGGTTAGACAAAACAATTAGGCTTTGGAAACACAACGATCTGTTTAAATCTCTACGGGGGCATAAAGACAAAATTCGAAGTGTTGCTCTTAGCCCAAACGGGCAGATAATCGCTTCATCAAGTAAGGATAAAACCATAAAAATTTGGAATTACGATGGCGCTTTATTGGAGACAATAGCAGGAAGTGCTGAAAGGGTTGCAAACCTTACCTTTAGTCCAAATAATGAGCTTGTTGCTGGTGCCAAACGTGATGGAACTGTAAAGCTATGGAGGCTTAACGGTGGCTCAACAACAACTCTTCGCAGCCATAATGCAGCAGCTTTAGAAGTGAAATTCAGTCCAGACGGCCAAATTCTTGCATCTGCTAGTGAAGATAAAACAATTAAGCTTTGGAGCCGCAACGGCAAACTCCTTGAAACACTTCAAGGACACCAAAACGATGTGAACGGCTTGAGCTTTAGCCCCAATGGTAGGATTCTTGCTTCAGGTAGCCAAGATGACACGATAAAGCTCTGGAACCGTAACGGTATGCTTCTTAAAACTATTTCGACTAATCAAGAAGGGGTTACAAAAGTTAGTTTTAGCCCAGACGGACAATTTTTGGCTTCAGCAGGTTTGGACAACACTGTTAAGCTCTGGAATTACGACGGCTCTCTAGCTAGAGTACTCTTCGGTCACCAAAATCGAGTTTGGAGCGTTAACTTCAGTCCAGACAGCCAGTTAATTGCATCAGGTGATGCTAATGGGGTAATTAATATTTGGAGCCGCGAAGGAATACGACTCCAAACATTTGAAGATCGAACATTCAGCATTTGGGAAGTAGGTTTTAATCCCGATGGTCAGCTACTTGCGTCAGCTAGTGATGATATCACTATAAAGTTGTGGAAACTAGACCTTCAGAAACTTAATGCCTTAAAGTCTAACAATCTAGATAACCTACTTCAGCAAAGTTGCCAGTGGCTAAATAGCTATCTAAGAACGAATGAGACCATCCGTCCAGAAGAAAAGAATCTCTGCCCTCAACCTTAGCAAGTAGAGTGAAAAACAATCATTAGGAGCACTATTTAGTTAGCTTTGGGGCTGCCGGTAGAGCCATCTCCACCACCATCACGGGCATGAGCAACTCCTCCAGAACTGACGATCAGTAACATTACAGCAGCAAATAGGAGCATAATCTTTTTCCAGCTGAAAAGCCTGTTCATCCTATAACCCCATACCTAGCTTGGTACTCACGTTTTCATCAAAATTTTATCAATTACTCCAGCAACGAGTATTACCCGTACGGGTGAATATATGTCTGGGGGAGCATTTAAAGCCAGTGTGATCGTTACCTCTCCGGTAGCATCACAAAAGAGTAGGAGCAGGGTTGATGTAATAGGCGATCGCGGCTCTTGCATTGAGCACTTTAACAAAGGCGATCAGCAACAGATATTGTAAGGTCTGGAACGAGCGCTCTACTGCTTAGTATACTGAGGACGAAGGAAGCGAGCCTCTTTCAGAGGCGCTGCGCGAACGGGTTCAGTTGCATGGTAGAGCAACACATATTTTGCATTAAGATGCTTTACCCATATCTAGTGCGTGGAATCCTCAAAAAAGTCCACAATCTCTTCGTGGATTTCCTTAACCATATTGCTGGGTGAAAGCATTCCAGTCGCCTAATCAGGAGAGCCTTAAAAGAAATCACGTGGAGGACGCTTTAAGCCCTCAAGCCGTTCTTTTCAACATAAAGGGATATCGGGCAATTGTTTAATCCAGCTTGTTTAAATTGTGTTTTTTAATGAGCTCTTGGTTTTCTGGCAGTTTTGCCCAATGTTCTAAGGCATCCTGCAAAACATCAGAGATCGACCAGTCGCGATCGCCATTTTTGATTGCAGCTAAGGCGCGTACCAGCCGATCTAAATCTTGGGTAATGTAGCCCCGAAATTCCTTTTTCTTCGCCACTGTCCAGCCTCTAGACACCCGTTTTGAAGGCTCAATCATCGCATAGGCCTAACGCTGTTTTTTAATTACGCTCTTATGCGTATTTGCGTAATAGCGCAGATAATGTATGATGAAGCTCAAGCCCAATGAACTCAGAGATTTCACTGTTTCTGAGTTACATCTTTCATGGAAGTTTCAACATGATTACCCTTTCTCCTGATGAAGCCGCTCTCATCAAAGCCATTCTGACGGCGCTGAGAGGCATCAAGGTGCGAGATATTGATAAGGCTCTCGTCATCCTTAACAAAAACCATCAACAGGAGTAGGAGAACGTTACATGCTGGTTTTGAATGAGGCGCAAGCATTAGTGGTTGAAAGCTTACTCACCAAGATGCTAATCAACGAACCCTACTCAGTAAATGAACTAGAAGAAGCGATCGCGTGGTTTCAGAGAGAAGGCGATCGCTTCTCTTGCCCGTTTGAACAGGTCTGGAGCAAAAACTTGGCGCAAGAAATTGTGAGAGCATTACGCAACCAGAGTTCATCACCTGATGCCACACCTACTGCTTGAATCAGTCTGGCTCTGATACAAACTCTTCTGCCGGAAAGCTATTGGAGCGATTGCTCCAATAGCTTTCCGGCAGACGCTTTAACTCCGGAGATACTGGCACAAATCGCGTCCCCTGTTTCCCTTTCGTCGTTGTTCGCCGGAAGGTGGTGCGCTCGCGCTTTGCGCGAGCGAGAAGGCAAAAGAGAAGGAGGTAAAGGGCAAGAGAGCAAAAGAGGAAAGAGCTACAGAGTCCTTGGGGCAGAACAAACAACTCGAAAACCGATAGAGTTGAAGCGGTTGACGGGTGCATAGTAGACACGAGAGGCAGAACGGCAATACCTCGGAGCGTCGTACCAGGAACCGCCGCGTCTTACACGCTTTGCGTCCTCATTTTCACTGAGCCATGCCCTACCATCTTTTGGGGCCCCCTCGTAATTCTCATGCCAGTGATCCTCGCACCATTCCCAAACATTGCCGTGCATGTCACATAGCCCAAAGGCATTCGCAATTTCAAACTGGTCTACAGGAGTGGTTTCCTCTCGATACTCGCCTTTAGAACCGTCATTATAGGTATAGATGCCGTTATAGTTTGCGATCTTTGCGGTCAGCGTCTTGCCGAAGTAGAAGGGAGTTGTAGTCCCGGATCGACACGCATATTCCCACTCGGCTTCGGAGGGTAAGCGATACGGTCTGCCTGTAAATTGGGTTAGCCGATCGCAGCACTCTACTGCGTCATACCAGGACACCTGTTCAACGGGGCGATTATTCCCCTTAAAGTTCGATGGTTCAAGTTTTAACGCTCGCTTTGCTTGAGCCAATCCCGCCACAAAGCGCCACTGTGCTTGAGTCACAGGATAGCGTCCCATGAAAAAGCTGGAGATATTTACCTCACGTTGCGGTTCTTCGTCTTCGCTGCATTCTGGCTCATCGTCTGGCGAACCCATCCAGATGGTGCCAGCCGGAACCAGAATCATGTCTAAATCGACAACCTCTGTCTCCAGCATTTGAGAGTGCTTGACAAAGATGTTTTTAAGATGTTTTTTGACGGTATTGATGGTGATGTAAAGTTCGGCAGCAATCTGCTGATACGTATACCCAGCTTGGCGTAAGTTCCAAACCTCACTTTCCCGGGGAGCCAAGTTAAGTTCCTGAGGAGTCAAATTGGCTAATTCCTTGACTGCCCCATGTAACTGTTCAGTAAAGTAGCGGACTTGTTTGCGTTCTTTACGGAGGATGAGTTCTGTCATGCCAGCCTGCCCTAGATTGGATGAGTCAGGCAACTCTATAGCAGAGCTTACCAAGCTACCTGACCCGGTTTGATTTTCGGATGCTGCTATCAGAGCATCACTGGAACCAGTCTGGACTCTTCTTACACTCCCAACAGATAGCCCCTCTGCAAGTTCTTACACTGAAGAGTACACCCTTCGGGAAGCCAAAGGCTACGGGGCAGAACAAACAACTCGAAAACCAATATTGAAGTCGCGGTCGTCGGGTGTACCGTCGTCGCGAGAAGCAGAACGGCAATGCCACGGAACGAAGAGCCAAGAACCGCCGCGTCTTGCACGCTCAGCTTTCTCATTCTTACTTACCCAGGCACTACCATCCGTTGGTGCGCCCTCATAATTCTCATGCCAGTGATCCTGACACCGTTCCCACACATTCCCGTGCATGTCACACAACCCAAAGGCATTAGCAATCCTGAACTCATCTACAGGAGTGGTTTCTCTTCGATTCTTCCCTTTGGGACCACTGTTGTAGATGTAGTTGCCGTTATAGTTTGCTAACTCCGTGGTCAGAGTCTCGCCAACGTGAAAGGGAGTCGTGGTTCCACCGCGGCAGGCGTATTCCCACTCAGCTTCAGAGGGTAAGCGATACGGCCTACCTGTATGAGCAGAGAGGCGATTACAGAACTCTACTGCGTCATACCAGGAGACCTTTTCTACGGGACGTTTATCTCCTTTGAAATTAGATGGATCTGGTTTTAGCTCTCGGCTAGATCGTGGCAGAGCCGCCACCGCTCTCCACTGTGCCTGAGTCACGGGATATTTCCCCATAAAGAACGTGGCCACATTCACTTCATGCTGTGGTCCTTCAGAACTGCTTCGCTCCAGTTCATCCTCTGGCGAACCCATGAGGAAGGTGCCTGCAGGAATTTGCATCATCTCAATGCCGATGTTGTCGGTTAGCTGTTCGACAAAGAATGGCACTGTTACGCGACGACGCTGAAACGTGAGTTTGGGCTTTTGGTTCTGAGCAGCAGCCATTGTCTTGGTTGATCTTGGAGTAAAAAAATCGGTCGCGTAGCGGGTACGAAGTACGGATCGCGCGAAGCACAAAAAGGGCAAGAGTGCAAACGGCAAAAGGGCTACAGAGCCCACCCTTTGGGAAGCAAGTTACGGGGCAGAACGAACAACTCGAAAACCGAAATTGAGGTAGCGGTCGTCGGGTTTAGCGTTGAAGCGAGAGGCAGAACGGCAATACCATGGACCGTCGCGCCAGGAACCACCGCGTCTTACACGAGCAGCTTTCTCATTTTTACTTACCCAGGCACTACCATCCGTTGGTGCGCCCTCATAGTTCCCCTGCCAGTGATCCTGGCACCACTCCCACACATTGCCATGCATGTCACACAACCCAAAGGTATTGGCGATTCCAAAGTGGTCTACAGGGGTTGCCTCTTCCCAGTAATTACCGTTTGGTCCGCCATCATATACGTTAGAGCCATCATAGTTTGCCAGTTCAGGAGAAATCGTTTTGCCAAAGTGAAAGGGAGTTATGGTTCCGGCACGACAAGCATATTCCCATTCAGCTTCCATAGGGAGCCGATAGTCTTGACCTATGTGGACAGAGATACGATCACAGAACTCTACCGCGTCATACCAGGAAACCTGCTCAACGGGTCTTTTATCTCCTTTGAACTGAGACGGATTCGGCTTCAATGCCCGATTAATCTGGGGCATGGCTGCCACCACTCTCCATTGCGCTTGTGTCACAGGATAGCGGCCCATCATAAAGGAATCAAGCCTGACCTCATGCTGTGGCCCCTCAGCAGCGCTTCGCTCTGGCTCATCCTCTGGTGACCCCATCATGAAGCACCCTGCTGGAATCGCTACCATCTCTAGTTGGATGTGATTATCCAGTTGTTCCACCCACTGCCAAGCCGGCTGTGTTTGCCGCCGGATAACCCATTTATTGCCCGACTCACTACGTTGTGACAGATTTTGGGGGAAGTCAGAGGGTGACGAAGGTGGCACAGAAGATGACAAGCCAGGGAGCGGCGGTGGTAAGCCAAGGAGCGACGGTGGCATGGGTGACACAGAAGATGAGCCAGAGGGGCGCGGTTCTATCTCGCGCTCAAGCGTTGCCACTACAAATTCAAATGGCTCTAATCCATCCGGTTGGGCCTCAATCAGAATGGTGACAATCTCCACGTCTTGCATTTGCAAGGGCGGAAATAGGGGTTCTGCTGACGGCTCCACCAATTGAGCAGTGGTGAATTCAAGCACCTCTAAGTCTGGAAAGGAGGGTTCAGGCTCTAAGGGCTGAATCCAATTAGAATAGCCTTTCGCATCCTGTTCAACCAACTGAGCAAGTTCAGCATAATCACCCCCTAAGCGATGGAGTACCTCCGTCGCAATTTGAGCGAAGGGCAGAATGGCATCCTTGGTTTCCTGGCTCCAATCAGACTTGGGGGACAGCAACGCCGTAAAGCTCCTAATCTCAAAGCCTAATGTTCTGGCAATGCGCCTAGACAGGGCTTCAAGCACTCCAAGGGTTTCGTCGAGTGGTGTAATTTCATTCAATACCCCCCGCACCTCTTTGACAAAGTCATATCGCGCTGGGACATCTGGCTTTACTGGGTTCGCTTGAACGTCTTCTAACAGACTACTGGAATAGACTTCAGCAACATGAACCGACTGCATCTCTGGCAAGAGTTCTTGCTGGATCAGATGCACCACGGGTAGCTCCACAGGCACTGCTGCCATCATGCAGGCTAGACGCTGAGCGAGGGGAGAGGCCGTTGCCATAAAAAGCTCCACCCGTGCTTCAGGCGATTGCGGCTGAATAACAGCAAGGGAGCGATCGCGCTCCGGATCTTTTACCCAAGACAGGTCAAATAGTCGTGCTGGCGATCGCTGTCGCCCCGCCGCCGCAACCACTAGCGCCCACTGCTTCAAAGCCTTTGCAGTCAGAGTGACGATCGGCACTGTTAGCGTATCCGCAGGCGCAATTTCGGTACGAGCAGGCAGTTCTCTGATTTGCAACTTTGGGTTTGGGGCACCCGGCATCAAGGAACCAACCTGCACCGCAAACCCAACATCCAACTCGCTTTGGCTCCATAGTCGTTCGGGCAATAGTTGCACGATCGCGGCTGGTCCATGCTGGCTCCAGAGAGCTAACCAGTCATGAACTTGCCCCTGCTGCCAGAGGCGAGAACGACAATCACTTACAAACAGCACTAAACGCCTTCCAGAGGCATCGACCAGTTCTTTAGGACTCCGGAACGGTTGGTCTTGCTCTATACCTGTGCCATGCTGTCGCTTGGCTACCAGTTGCGGCTGCCCCGTAGCCGTCTCTTTGATAGTCCAGGTACGCACATTGCGAAAGGCTCCCTGTCCTTCTAGCAACTGTTGAAATTCATCCAGGGTCTCTTGCCAAATAAAGCTAGACTTGGAGGCTTCGATCACCAGCTCCAGGTCAAACCAGCGCTCTGGCGAGGGCTTGAGAATGGGCAACCAGATATCCCGTTCAGCAATGCGATTCACAGTGGCGCTTTCATCTAGCTCCGATCTCGTCAAGGACGGTACCTTACGCATTAGAGGACGCAGAGATCGGCTAATGTCACGGGGATGAGCCAACGCTGGAGCCGCTTGCACCTGGATTGGCAAACCCGATTCTGGCGTTTCCACCGATCCAGTGTCAGACTTCGCCAGCGGAGGCACATAGGCAGAGACTGTGGATGGAGGCGTGACTACAACGGTGTTGTCATCAGTCACCTCAATCGGGATCGCATCATCTGACGTGCTGACCTCGTCGCTCACATCTGGCTCGCTGACCTCATAGGCACCGCCAATCTTAGATGCTAACCAGAGCGCATCGGCAATGTCTTCGTCGTGCAGCACAGGCTGCGCCTCACTAAAGGCGGCAATTTCCTGATCGCTCAGCAGCAACTCTGATTCCTGCAAGAGTGTGATCAGACGATTAATCATTGGTCTTGAGACCTAGGTAACCGCTCTTTGGCTCTAACCTCTAGAGGGCGATCCAGCGGTGCTAACAGATGATCCAGCAAGCTCTCTTTTTCGTCACCCACCCAATCACGCTGGCGGATAATCATAAACAAGGCATTCAGCAGTTGATCGGTCGAAAGCTGTTCTCTACCCTTATCACGACGCTGGAGAAAACCATCAATCAAGGCGTTCACTTGCTCGTCTGAAAAATTGCAATGTTGGAGATGGGCTTTGATAATACGCTCCAACTGCACGCGATCAGGGTCACGCATATTCAGGCGCAAACACCGACGTAGAAAAGCAGGTGGAAAATCCCGTTCCCCATTGCTGGTCAGAATCACTAGGGGAAACTCCTGACAGGTAATCCGACCTCCCTTAATTGTGACCTTCTTCTCAGCGTAGGTAGGCTCAGCCTCATCCGTATAGGCCGTGCGGACCTTAACCGTGATCGGGGCCGATTTCTGCTCAGGGTCGTTACTCTCTTTTTCCAGGCGCGCCAGTTCCGGAATTTCAAACCGCCCTTCTTCAAAAATCGTCAGCAGATCGTTGGGCAGGTCGATATCACTCTTATCAATCTCATCAATAATCAATGCACGGGGGCGCGATGACTCTAAGAGAGCAGTCCCCAACGGCCCCAGAGTAATGTAATCCGCGATTTTTTGCGGGTCCTCGGTATAGTCCCCTCTCGCTTCCGATTGCTTGACCTCTTGTAACCGACCAATGGCGTCGTAGGTATAAAGCCCATCTTTCAGCGTCGTACGGGTTGTAATTGGCCAGTAGAGCACTTCCCCCAGCTTTAGCTCATGAGCCACTGCATAGGCTAGGGAAGACTTTCCCGTCCCTGGTTTGCCCGTAATCAACAGCGGCCGCCGGAGGTACAGCGCTGCATTGACCATTTCAACCTCTTCTGGCTGCGACTGAAAGGTTTCACCTCGGCGTTTACGGCGACTAACACCAGGATTGGGGTCTTTGCCAAAGGGTCGCCAGGGCGGGGCATCGGGCAAAGTGTCGATCGCGTCATGGGGTTCTCGGTTATTCCCCTGAAATAGCTTCCAGTCTTCGGGTAGGTTACTCATGCAGCTCTGAACTCAGGCGGATTTAGGAGGCACTAAATAGGGGTCATCCCATAAGAGGGACAGATGATGTCCAATGTGACAATCTGGGGCATTATGTCGTTTACGAGTTTCATACCGTTTATCTTTCACTGTATGGGGCAACTGCTCTAAACAACAAGTCGCTAGCAAATCCGCCATTGCGGTTTCATGGGCATTGTCGTTCAAATTACAGCGCGGCCAGATCGCGAGTGGTAAGCCCGAGTCTAAAAGTTCATAAAACAGTTCCTCTGTATTCAGGGGTACCTGAGTAACATGCAATCCTACAACGTTGCTAGCTGGCTGCACAGCCTCATCCAGAACATCCATGAGTTCATCCAGGTCATGATCATGACCCGGTACAAAAACCTCCTTGGCAGACTCTTGCAATAAGCCCTGGTGTCGTTTCCACAACTTCAGCCAGCTTGGACTTTTTTTGTAATTGCGATCGTAGCGATTGGCGCAGCGAATAACGACTATATGGTCGTGTCCTAAATATTCCTGGCGTCTACTGTTTTCCGCGTTAAGTTGCCAGACATCTACTCCCAAATGCATCAGTTCTAATGGAAGAAAGACATGGATCTGGGGATAGTTTTCACAGAAATCGAAGAGACGCCTCTGTTCAGCTAAAAAGTGATTCAGTAAACGAGTTATTTGGGGCAACAGTTCCTCCAACAGGTAGGATGCAGACTCTGGAGAATCGGTAGCCAGCAGCGAGTGATAACCCGTTTTTTGCGATCGGTAGGTCTCAATATCCTCGATCAGCCAGGCATTGATTTGATAATAGGTTGCAGTCTCTTGGGTCTGAGTGGAAGCTTCATCACAGCGGGTAATAGACATTAAGATAGCGGGCTCAGCAGTCTCTAAGCGCTTGTCTTGAGCAGCCTGAATTTGAGTATGGAGTTGGAGCCAGTCAATGCTGCCTCGGTACTGAACCCCCCAATGATTAAGGGCATTAGGCAGGGATGGATTTGGGGTCTGATGGACAACATGCGCGATAAATTCGTCCCGTGCTGTGTAGGATGATTGACCTGGAGCAATTCTTTCCAGCTCATAGATGATAGTCTCGACTGTATTTATGTCCAAGCGCACCGGGACGGACCAATGGCTGATGGTTTGTTGGTACGCCTGGATCATTAACTCAAGTTGACTTTCATCCGTTTTAAGAATGCTGATCAATGTGTCTAGAGCAATCCGGGCTACCTGACGTTGGCGATCAGTTTGATGTTGAGCAATTTTCTGTTGCCATCCGTCCATCTGTCGCCCAATTTGCTCGATTTGGCGTTCTAGCTTATTTTGCGTAGGACCATCCTGCTCAACCCGTTGCTGCTCCTTGACTTTCGTATAGTCTCGCTCCAGGTCATCCAGTTGAGTCTGATAAAAGTCAAGCAGAGTGTCGTTACTCATCCTGTTGCTTTAGCCGAAACAACTGTTGCTCCTTGGTATCCATCGCTTGCCCAATCTGCTCAACTTGACGTTCCAACCGATTTTGTGTAGAAGCATCTAACTCTACCCGCAACTGAGCCTTAACGCTCTCATAGTCTTGCTCCAAATCCTCTAATTCCACTTGCAACCGCTTCATCTCCAATCGTTGAAAACGACTCAGCTTCAATTGACGAGGCTCTGCTATGGCTGTCTCCGCAAACATTTGCCCTCCCTGATTATCCAACCAGCGTAGATACAGAACAGGACGGTACCATTGATTTCCATCCACCCCCATCCATTTTCGCCCTTCATTGAGAGCTATTACCAGGGGCTTCTTTTGCCCTAGTATGCGGTAAAATTGCTCCGCAAACTGACTGGCTGCATCCACTCTCACGCCATACTGCATCGCCACTACTGCCGGAACCCTGGCATCAATCAGTTGTTGTGCCGTTCCGTTAAATATCGACTCCCCGGCCACAGCCATCCCTGATTGACAGGCACTAAGCACTACCAGCGCCATCCCCTTGGGCAGAAAAGCCGCTAGAGACGCAGCACTGACATAATCAGGTCCACCCTGCTCATCCTCAAAAAGGAGAAATCCCGTTGGTTCTGGAAGTAATTGACTACAGCTCCGACAGCGCTCGACTTTGATACCAGTATGGATTTGACCACATTGTGGGTTAACACATCGCTTACCGAATAATCCATGACCATCAAAGTGCAGCACCTGTGGCATCTGCGTTTCAGCCCGTTGAGCTAAGTCAGTACTCAGTGCCTTGAGAGTTGCCTTTGGTAGAGACTCCAGCACAACTAAACCCTCTGCTGCTGCCTTGCTCAGACCAAGACGAATAGCTTGTTGTTCAGCATCCGAAAGTTTTGTCAACTTCTGAGTGGCATCTTCAGCCCGAGGTGCGATCAATAAAACTAGTAACTGTTTCTGGGGCAGAAGCGCAGGCGATAAAGCTTCATAGGCAATGTAGCGAGACACGATAACCTGACGATGCTGCAAGAACCGCTGACCATCATGGATCAGTTCCCAGGGGTAGTCTGCCATGCGCGATCGCTCAACAGACTTCGCTGCAAACTTCAGGCGTAAATGTAAATCGGTGTTGTGCTGCTCGGCCACCCGTAAAGAATTTAGGAAAGCTTGTTTGATCTCGCTATCTGGTGGAAACAGGGAGCGGTAAAGGGACTGTCCAATTCGTTCTAGATAGGCAGCATGAAAGCTCTGGCGATCGGGTAACAGCAACCCCTCCTGCTCCAGCCAAGCCTGCTCACCAGGTTCAGGATAGTGTTCCGCACGAAAACCCTGGCTACTCTCCAGCACCTTAATGATGGTTTTTCTCCAGTCTTGCTCACCCACCCAGAATGGTAAAACACAATCGGTTGCAGCATCACCAACCCCAACGGGTAAACGGGTAGCGATCGCCTGAAAGCGTTGTGCGTCCCTTGGGGAAAGATACAGTTCCAACAGTTCCATGTCGTTCCTCTCTGTCTATGGAGAACGGTTAAAACTGGTCTGCTAGTTCACCTTCTTCACCTTTGAGGAGTGCCTCCAAACTCTGCTTCACTGCTACAGGTACCTGATCAGGCTGTAAAGCCTGATAAAACTCCAGCAACCGCTCTTTGTCAAACAAGGGAGACAAGGTGACTTTCACCTTATGGACATCATCCCGACTGACACCACCGCCCAATTCGCCACCGCCTACAGAAAGGACATCAATCTTGATACCGGCTTTGCCCTCACGCTTGACTGTTACCTGAGCCTCCACTTCTACCCCACTCACAAAGAGAATGGGAGCCTCTTTCGCTTTTCCAGGCACTGTGGACAGGAGTTCCTGCTTCACCTGTTGAATTAACTCGGCAAGACCGATCGGCTGGTGGGGTTGTTCGGGCATAGTGTCACTTCATTGGTGAAAGGAGAGCTTCTCTCCAGCCTACATTTGCAAATCCTCTGATTCCAGAAATTTGCGTTGCTACCAGTTTGCCTCTGCTCCGCCTATCACGACAAGGGCGTTGACAATGAGACTGTTTCAAGGCTAAATGTGGCGCTCTTTGGCTAACTGGCGGTCTAAGCTTAACCTTTACCAGAGGTATGATTAAGTACTAATAGTAGGAACGCGATCAAAGAGGTTAACCTGATTGCCTCAAGTCTCCCGGCCTGGTCTAGACTCGCGTGCAAACAGTTCCAGCTTCGGATCAGGACATCAGCTATTGGGCAATGCTTATTCTAGCTATGCAGTTCAATTCTGCTTGCAAAACTCGCTGATGGGGAAAACCAAAAGTTAATTCTTGAACCTGCCTTTGCATTAAGAGAAATCGGTGGTCGATCAGTAGTCCAAAAATTACTCCCTCTCTTAGGGTATGACAATCAAATAATCGTTATCACTACATTTTTTGCCTCGCAAAAACAATCAACAGCAGTAGGAAAAAATCAAGTACTGGTTTTGCATGAAGCTCAGGCGCTAGTTGTCGAAGGACTGCTTACCAAGATGCTAATCAACGAACCCTACTCAGTAAGTGAACTAGAAGAAGCGCTCGCGTGGTTTCAGAGAGAAGGCGATCAGGTCTCTTGTCCCTTTGAACAGGTATGGAGCAAAAACTTAGCGTAAGAAATTGTCACTGCATTACGCAATCAGTGTTGAGCATCTAGCGTTAGACCTACAGCCTTGTTCGGCAGAATTAGCACTTACCCATTGGGTTGAAGCTGTTGCGAAACATAGCTTAAGCTTAAAGCCCTGGTACTCTTTGAAGAATCTTTTGAGTGACCAACATTTCAAACTGGGAACGAATGGCTCTTGCCGTCACTCGATTAGAAAGGAGGACACCTGCCTCAATGTTGCGTTGATGAGCCGCCTCTGTAAAATTGGCTGAGGTGATGAAGACTCGCTCCTCATCGACGACGACGCACTTGGCATGCAAACAAGCATTGCTATGGGTAGAGAGTTCAAGTGCCCTTGGATCATGAAAAACTTCTGGTAGCCGTTGTCCTGGCCAAACATATTTTCGAAAAGTTTCTGCAAACTGTCTCAATAAGTCAGAAGTAGGTGTGGTGGTGGTGTACTGACGTTTGACGTTGAGAAACATGCGGACATTTAAAGTTGGATTGGCATCCATGCGGTTTGCCAGTGGACGAAAGAGCTCGTACCCCTTTGCACCCTGATCGATCGCAAAACTAGAAAGCAGCACGCTGTGACGAGCACTACTAAACAGCTCTCGGACTACAACAGCCGTATCTCTACTTTCAGCGCCCAGTACTTCCGGTCCGGTCCAAACCAAAGCGGTCTGCTCTTGTTTTTGCTGCGCGATCGCCCGCTCCTGTGTCAGTAACTTCAGCATGTAAGCCATGTGAGCTGAACTCATTCCCTGTTGCCGTAACTGGTTGAGTTCAGCCGCGATCGCTCCTGCCAGTTGCTCTGGTACATAGCTTGCCAAGGCAAAAGGGTAAATTGGGAAGCTGAAACGCTCTGTTTCCAGGGCGGTAGCCAGGTCAGTCAGAGCAGGACGGCTCAAGCTCATCAAAGGAGAGATCATTGGACTGTATCGGGGAAGAATGCTGCTCCTAGTCCTCCCACTGTGTTCACGACCAATGCCCGATCTAGCATTTCATTGCGGCGTTCGCAGGAGGTTTCAGCAATGAGCAAGCACCCATGGCAGGCGGCTCCGTGCAGTAGTCGGTCCTCCTGTTGATCATCCGGTTGGTGCTGGGCGCATACGGGATCATTAGAGCATAGTCGTCCGTACTCTAAAGCTCTGCCAAGGTGTTCTTCAATCCGCCTGCCAACTTCTACCAATCCGCCCAGGGTGCCTTCCGAACCTGAAGTGCCTGTGTGGAGAAGAATGCCGTAACCAATATCATCAAAGGCATAAATCCGCTCACGAATGGCACTGGAAGCATAGCCGCAATCTAGCGATACAGCGGTAATGAGCAAGTGGGAAAGAGAGTGCAGCATGATGTAAGCGGCCCCTGGAAACTTTGCTTTATCACGGGGGATGCCCCTCGTGTCGAGCCATTTATAAAATCCCTGTTCAAGCTGCTGTTCCCGAGCTTTGACCTCTGGGCGTTTTAACCATTGGTGGATTGCTTCTTTCTGAATACTAATGAAAACGCCTTCACCCAGGTTCTCGATCGCAGGCACCCATTTTGGCTCGAAATCCAAATTCGCTCGGCGGATGTTGATGGCTAGATCATCGATCTCCCCCTCAATGTTAGGCATCGCAGCCTCAAAGCGGGTAAAGCCAATCAACGCCGTAACTTCCCTTAGGCGATGCACAAGCACAACCCGGTCAATCGAAGAGCGCCATTTCGCATCTAGCGTATCCAGACGACGAGCATATCCCTGAAAATCCTTGTCTGCCGCTGGAACTTCTTTGCCCATTTCTTCAGGGCAGGAGAGTAAGGCCTCCAGTTCTACCTGCTTAATACTTTTATCTGGGATGGTTAATCCACTTTTACGCCGCTTCACCTCTGCCCAGACGACATTTGCTCCAAAATTTGCCAGTTCAGCAAACTTCGGCTTTTTGAGTTCTTTTTGGATATCAGCCAGGTCTTCAGCAAACTGCAAATCCTCTTCATAGAAGCGATCGACTGCCTTCTTCAGCTCAGCCGCCTGATCAGGCATGGAAATGACACTGAGAATTTGGGTGAAGTAAGCATTGCTGGCAGAACGCACGAGCAAACGATTATATTCAGGTTGCCCTGTTTCAACGATGTCACCATTGCTATTGACTTTGTGCCCAACGCAAGGCTCCTGACCGCGTGGTCCTAACCAGGGCCTATGTCCCTGGCACTTACCCAATACTTTGGAATCTTTTAACTTTGCTTCCGAGAGAGGACGGCGTTTCTCGCATTCACAGCGCACGAAAATTTCTTCAAAGTCGTTCCCCGAACCGCCCTCATCTAACCAAAGTTGTCTTCTACAGGTAGTATCGAAATCATTGTGAACGAAGGTATACCAGTCAAGATCGCTGAGATGACCATTGGTGCAAGCTTGGACAAAGCGCACAGGGACTGCCGGATATGATTTTCCTTCAAATTTAAATCCGCCCTTAACAGCACTCCACGTTACTAAAGGTCGGGTACGGTAAAACTTGCCATTCTTTTCAAAAGGTTTGTCTACTTGTGCCAGGAACCACGTCGGGAAGATGAAAGCATCAATGCCGGACATTGCTGCTTGAGGGTCACTCGATTGTTGTGGCGGAGTGTAGAGTTGAATGTCTTTGAGTTGTTCGGATTCCTTGAGCTTGTTATTGAAATTTTGCAGAACTTTGTAGCGCAGTCTATCTTCCCGAATCGGTTGGCGATCGCCCTTCCAGTAAGTCAATCCAGAAATGACGACAGAGCGAGTGGGTAAATCGACCATTGAGCCAGGACCAAAGGTTGTTAACACCTGACTCTGACGCAGTTCGCCACTGGGCTTAGACTTGCTTTTTTTACCGCTCATTTGCCTTCGTCCTCCATATCCATGCCGTAGGGATCACGTACCCAAAGATTGACGGTTGCTTCGACATCGCGCAGGCTGCGGTAGGCCTTAAACTTCGAGTTTTGATCCGCTTTGGAGTCTAAGGCATCACTCAACAGTGGGGGAGCCAAATCTGCTTCCTTCTGGTATTGCAGTCGCTTATCTCGATTTGCAATTTGTTTCCAGGTGTCAATGAGATCGAGTACCTGTGCTCTAACCTGTTGCCTTAGCTTGCCTGCCGCGGCAGCATCTAAATCTGGGCTATGGCTCTCAGCACGAGAGGCAATCGCCTCAATCACCGCATCAATCGCATCGGGTTGGTTATTGATGTTTGAGGCTCCCAGTGCTGGAGTCATTTCTGGGACACCCAGGCGAGTCAGCGCAACTACAACACCTGCCAACCCTCGATCCAAGGCGCGAGGAGAGAAGGGCGTGACACTGGTGGCCTCTACTGCCCGGTAGAAGCTGTTATGCCAGCTTTGGAAGCGTTCGTAGTGGGAGCGATCGCGTGGTCGATGGACATTAAGTAGCGTCACAACCAAACCAGGACGATTGGAATCTCGACCAACCCGGCTGGTTGCCTGGATATATTCTGCTGCTGTTTTGGGCTGCCCTAGAACAACCATTAAACCTAACCGCACAATGTCCAGACCAACAGAAATCATGTTGGTGGCAAGGGCAATATCAACTGCTCGTTCTTGTCCGTGAAAAGGTAGTGCTAATCGACGCTTTGTATTTGCGACCTGATTTGTACTGACTCGCGAGGTGAGTTCCTCTGGAATACCCTCAATTTTCCGGTTCTGAAATGGCCCGGACAGTTCATCGTATCGCAGACGATCGCCATAGTTGGCAAGCTGAGCAACGACCTCATCCTCAACAATGCGGCGACTTCCCCCCAGTTCACGAAGGGAGTTGAAATATCCCATCAAGGTCATGTAGGGATCAGCGGGATTCTCCTTGTTACGTTTGCCACCCTGTCCCTCATAGTGTTTGTAGGCAGTTGCCATTAATGCTAGGTAGACCCGCAGCAGAACGACTTTCAAGCTTCGCCCCTGAGCCGCAACACCTAAGTAGAGCCGTCCAGAAACCGTAAAGTCTGTTTTGGCGAAGAATGAATCGTGTCGATTAGGACTAGGTGGTGGAAAAATATCAACATGACCGCGACCAAAAAGGGCTTGAATCTGGTGCTTGGCTCGGCGCACCGTTGCAGTTGAGGCAATGATTTTAGGACGAATCGGTTTGCCGGAATCGTCGGTGGTGTGAGAGCAGAGGGTGTCGATCGCTGTTTCATATAGCCCGACCATGGTGCCTAGGGGACCAGAGATGAGGTGCAATTCATCCTGAATAACTAAATCGGGAGGTGGTAAGTATGTTCCGGTGGGCTTACCTGCGATCGTTGGATCAGCGGCGCTATAGAAACCTTCACCGTCTTGATAATGGGTGACACGCCCAAATAAGGCACCGGTCTGACCGACCCAAGGGAGTGCGGCAAACTTATCGACGGTAGCGATCATGAAGCAAGGTAAGCGTCGGTAGATTGTTTCATCGACTGCTAGAACGGGCAGTGGATTGCGGCTACGAAAATCGCAGTCCCGATTAATGCAAACGACTGTGAGATTTTTGGGTGTATCTTCGGTCGGTTGTAGCTGAAAGGAGTTGGCAGAAAATTTCTCTCCACACCAGGGACAACGTTCTAGGGGGATGGGAGAAGGTTTGCTCTTGCTATCTCGTTTAAAGGCAAGGGTGCGCTCGCGGGCAGAGTATTCATCCTTATCACCTCGCTTACCGAGTTTGTTGGGGGTTGCGCTCTGTCCTACCCAAAGGCCAATCTCAAAGGGCCATTGACCTAACTTGGTTGGTTCTTTTTGTCGTTCCAGTTCCAGGGCGCAAATTAGACGAGCAGCTCGTTCTAACTGATCCAGGGTAAGCAGTCGTAGGGTATAGCGCATGAGCACGCTCATCCCCGCTGAATGGATGCCGGGATGCTTGAGGCGGCGAAGCACCAGGGTGAAGGCAGCAAGCCCCAGGTAAGCTTCAGTTTTACCACCACCTGTAGGGAAGAACAGCAGGTCAACAATGTCCCGATCAGAACAGCCAGGTTGGACAATACTAACAAGGTTGAGCAGGATAAAGGCAATCTGAAAGGGCCGCCATTCAGGAGGTTTGAAACTCCCTGGAGGTTGGTTCAATTCTTGGCTGAGCTGACGGCGGCGGGCAATCGCCACTACCTGATTGGCAATCCGAAAGGCTTCTAACACCTGTGGGTCTGCCAGAGCATTGATACCAGTCTCGATACGATCGCAAGCACGACGGGCATCGTTCAACAGTGCTTGAGCAACGCTGTTTGCTTGGGGTGGATCAATCGGGGTGTTGTATTGAGCTGTAATCCAGACGCGGTATTCCGTCACCATGGGACTTAGCATTTGCCGGATCACGTCTACATTTTCGGCAGCAGCTAATGCCTCCATGCCAAGTTGTACCATCGGCAGGGGAGCCGCTTCGACCTTGGGGACTTCGGCAATCGGAATCCAGGTGGTACAGACCTCGGTGCAGTGATGTAGGTTGGAAGAATGGGCAATGACAGAGACGTTGTGCCCAACCGCAAATTCGTACTCGTGACGATATTGGAGGCTAGCGATCGCCTCATCTGGGTCTTTGCTATCTAAACCTCGTAGGTCTGAGCGGGGCACAAATCCTTCTGGGCACTGTACGATTAGACAAGTTTGAAAGGCAAAGGACGCATCCTTCTCGCTCGAGTGCATCTGACGGTAGTTCACCAGAAAGATAGAGACTGAAAGTGTCCCTACCTCAAAGCGATGGTCAGTCACTGGGCGGCAGTTGACGACTAAAGTGAGACCACTACCGCCGGGAATTTCAATTTCAAACGAATCTTTGGCAGCTTGAATCGGAACGCTGAGTGAGGCAGATTGGGGAATGCGTTGCCATCCTCCTGGTTTGCGTTTCTTTTTGTCCCCCAGTTCCTCAACTTCGAGCTTTTGTCTTTCTAGTTCGATCGGTTTGTAATCTGCCCAATGAACCGTCGTTGGCAGTTCCTTTGTCTGTCGAGAGATGAGAAAACTCATTCCCATTGATGAGGGAAACAGAGGTTTGCGTGCGGGGGTTGCTTCAGGCGATTGGCTATCTTCGCTGGTTGCACCATCCCCTAGCTCTTGTGGTTCAACATCTCCTTCATCATCTGAGCGATCGTCTGGTTTCGCACCAAAGGGAGCTAAAAAGCCGGTGAGATACCACTTGGAGGGAGCCTGGGTCAGTACTTCCTCGGCGTGCTCTGAGCCAGTCGGTGTGGGTCCCACTAGGTCAATTTGTAGGGCATCGACCAGGGTGGAGCGAATGTCGGCGGCAGTTGTGGGCACAGGAGCAACCTTAGTATGGGGCAGGTTAACGCGGTAGGATGTCGTCTAAACGAAGCTGAAGGTGAGGCAAGAGAGGATAAGTGGACGTGCCGGTTATAGTTTGCCTGCCAAAATTTGAGCGGCAGTTAGCTTCAAGACTGGCAAAGTAGGAGACTGAATCAAAGTGTCGCCATGAAATTCAGTCAGGTCATAGAACTCGTGATCGAGCAGGCAAATGGCTACTTTGTTTTCCAGCGGATCGACAATCCAGTATTCAGGGATTTCCAAGAGTCCATATTCAGAGCGTTTGGAGCGATAGTCATCGGCTTGGGTTGAAGGGCTAATGACTTCAACCACCAGAAGCGGTGGCGGCTCATTGAAGTCAATCACGGCTTCTCGGTTTTCCATCGCTTCCCACTGCGCCAAAGGCAGAACCGTCACGTCAGGAATGCGGGAGGTATCCCAACGTCTACCGCGTGGGGAGCGAATGCCCACCAAAGCGGGTAAAGCGACCCACGGCTGCTCGATTTGGGTAATGGTGTCCTCAAACTGCCGTGTCAGGAAGTGAATGATGGCTCCATGCTTGCCAGTGCCTAAGCTCATGGGGACGAGTGCTCCGTCGATGAGTTCATAGCGGGTGTCAGTACCGTCGCTGTAAGCAAGGTAATCCTCGAAGCTGAGTTTTTGGGTGGTGGTAGTCATAACTGGCTCCTGGCTAGGGTTCACCTGCGTCTAGTGTATGCCAGAGGGATGGCAAGCAAAGTCAGAGAGCGGCTTGCGCTGTATGCCAGAGGGATGGCAAGCAAAGTCAGAGAGCGGCTTGCGCGGTTGGCAGACTGCTCATAAGGGCATAGCTCATTTCGCCGGATAGGTTTTTATGCCAGATGCAAATGGGAGTCCAGATGACAGTCGCAAAATTGTTCAACTGGTCGCGCAAAGCTTGAGGGGCAATGCCTCTTTCTCTAGCTGTTTGAATGAGAAGCCGACCCATTTGGAAATTGACTCTACGAAGCACCGTATCTTCATCGACATCATCTGATTCAAAGAGCAGATCTGTGTAGGTATCAAATAAATCTGAAAGACACACTTCTAAAGCTTTGTCGTAATAGAAGAAATCGGCGGTGTGCCAGTAGCTCATGCCATTGGTTTCACGCTGATAACGCTGAAGGTTTTGATCAGTGGGTTCAATCAGGTTGGATTGAAGGGCATCAACCAGAGTAGAGCGAATTTTGGCAGATGTGTTCACGGGGTGCTTTCCTTAATAACAGTGATCTTTTCATAGCCCTAACGAATCGAGTTATGAGTTTGTTTTAGAAGGTTTAGGGGCACGGGATAGTAACCGCTTTAGGTATGGGCTGATCAAATCAAGTCCCTAAGGCTGGCTTTCCCCTTACAGCCAGCAGCGCTACAGGCTAGGAAAATGCTGCCGTTTGAGGCACTACGTACCCCTTTGAAAGCAGAACGGCAAATGTTGCAAACACGGTTCATCATCTGAGCATATTGAGTGGCATCTGTAGCATTGAAGTTTCTACCTTGGCGAGGATGTTTTGGGCAGATAATACGAGGCTGTCCGTAGTCATTGATTTGAGGCCATAGAGGCGAGTTACAAAGCTCACAAGAACCAAATGTGTCCTCAATGGGCTTAGGAGCAGGACCAGCACCGTCTGGAACAAGTTCTAGGAAGTCGTATAAAAGAGTAACCGTTTCGGGTAAGGCCACCTTGAAAACAGGCGCTTCTGCTCCAGGGTTGGTGTAAACCCACAAAACCTGTCCGTCAAGACCAACGATACCCATGTTGCTAAAAGAGTCGTTACGCCATACCCGTCTGTTAGAGATTTTCCCTGTGATTGCTTCTGCTTCCGGGCCACGAGCAAATACTTGTAGGCCTAGATCGACGTTTAAGTAAAAGTGTTGGCTGGGCTTGAGCTGTATCGGCCAGTCAATAGCAACTGATTTTGCAGCAGCCTTGAGGTCGGCATGGATGTCTGCTTGGGCTGCCTTAGCATTGGGGTAAACTTTGACATTTGGTAGTGTAAAAGTCCAAAGCTCTGTATTGGGAGCGCCCGTAAAGCTCAAGGGACGGACTTCGGCTCGGCTACGTAGTCGGTCAATAAATTTGCGGAAGATGTTGAATGAGTCGAGCTTAACTTTCAGAAAATCGTCATTAAAAAGACCAATGAACTTACCCTCTGCTCGACTGATAGCTACGTTGGCAAGACGTGCGGCGGTACTCTGGGAACCACCGACCAACAGCTTGCTCGCTTTTTTCATCTGGTGGCTGTCAACGGCGTCAAAAACAATGACATTCTGCTCAGAACCCTGGAAACGGTGAACCGTCGCGGCTTTGACATTTTTTTGACCAGTTTCTCTGAGGATGCGGTGTATGAGGCGGGCCTGAGCGCTGTATGGGGTAATAAGGCCAATACTTTGAGTGCCAGCAACTTGAGCCTGGTAGGTGATGTCGGCGGCGATGAGGGCCGAAATCAGGTTGAAGCGGCTGCGGTGATCTTCACTGAAACAAAACGCTGAGGCGCGGCTGAGGTCATAAAAGACGATGGATTGACCCAGGTTGGGAGCAGCATGAACGATCGCCTCAGTCCGTTCTCTCACCCCTTCTCCATCCTCTAACTGATTTTTATAAAACAGTTCATTGGGGATGGCAGAAATGGAAGGATGCATCCGGTATTGGGTCTTAAGCAGTACCAAACGGTCGTCTGGAGTACCACGGCTAACGCTATTGATAATGCCCGCTTCGTCAAAAATGTCGCGCTGGAGAAACTCTTCGGCACTGCTGGTTTTAGCTTGAGAGACAGGGGCAAGCTGACGAAAATCGCCAAAGATAGCAATACGTTTTTTGGCCAGGGTCGCGCCGTAAGCACAGTGAGGAATGTAGGCCATACTGGCTTCATCAATGATGACGGCATCAAACTGGCGCTCGAAGATCTCTTTGGCGATCGTTGCTTTCGATAACGTGCAACCCACCACCATGCCCTTCGCAACGAGAACCGATTGGTACTCACGTAACTGCTTTTTGAGAGGCTGCAGCTGCTTGCGAATCTGGGCGAGCTGATCTTTAAGCTGGTTTTTGATAAGAGTGCTTAAACCAGAGGCACGGGATTCTTTCGTAAGGTGTTCGCGCTGTTTCTCCAGCGTTTCGATTTGCTCAATCAGTCGGGGGTGCTGCTGTCTGACAATGCCGCGAGCATTCAGCATCGGGTATTGCCGATAGATGTCAGGGGAAGGGATACCGAAGCGTAGCACCATCCCTTCTCGATAGTAGCTGGACTGGCATAGATACTTGGCCACGCTCTTCATCGCAGTATCGACGGCAGCGTTGCTGTGGGCCAAGACGAGAACGGACTGACCCGAGTGAACTAGAGACGCGACTGCTAGGCCCAGCGTGCTGGTTTTACCTGTA
This sequence comes from Phormidium sp. FACHB-592, assembly GCF_014695795.1. NCBI lineage: Bacteria > Bacillati > Cyanobacteriota > Cyanophyceae > Oscillatoriales > Oscillatoriaceae > Phormidium > Phormidium sp. FACHB-592. Next base: position 17,944 of record NZ_JACJOZ010000017.1, on the reverse strand, counting down.
CCCGGCGGTCCCCAGATAAAGCTCACTGGATGCTGGAGAATGTGGGTGACAGCCGCTGCCTGATGGACGTTGTAGTGAAGATTTATTCCGGTTTCTGACTGAATGCGGGGGCCAAACTGACTGAACTGTTCATTGCTAGTGCGGGCAGCCTTGGGGCTGGCAATCAGCAGGGACTCGGCTAGGTGACGGTTCGCTATAGTGCTGACGTTAGCGGTTGCAAGTCGTTCTTGCAGGGCTTTGAGCAAAAACCAGGGTTCAGTGTTGAGCTTGGCTTTTTTGATGTCATCGCCGATGTCATCTTCTAAGGCCACAAGCAGGTCAAAGCCCTCCACAGAGACCAGGGTGCCTGGGTACTTGGTCTTCTGATAATGCACGTCGATGGGCGCATCTTCAGGGAAGCGAATTTCGGTGTCAGTAGTGAACGAATAGAGGTGTTCACTATTGCGCCTGCCAAGATAGTGGCCATCGGTAATGGGAGTCATCGATCCACCAGCACTCCGCAAAGCCTTGATTTCGTCTTCAAGGGCTTTGTGGAAGTCTTGCTGATAGCTTTTGAATGTAGCGCTGCGAGGGGTAGGATTGGCAACCATGGATGTTCTGCCTTTTCTGCATTGAGGAGTTATGAGTGATGGGTTGGGGGCAGATACGGGTTGGGGGCAGTTGAAAGAGGTGAGGCACAACAGCGACTAGGCAACGATCGTGGGCGGAGGTGCGAAGGCGGTTTATCTTCCTAGGCGTAGGGGCGCTGGTATAACGGATTTAAGAAGACGAAGTCATTGCAGAAGATTTTCTCGACGGGATACTCGGCACTGTGGATTCTGGTTGGCATAGATAGTTCCTAAAAGTAGAGAGATGGAGAAGCGTTAAATGATTTGAATCCATCTTGCAGTTACACTTAGAGCCGTTATGTACGAGAAAAATTTGCTCTATTAGCAGTCCATTTCTTCTGCTTCGTTTTACCCATAGCGAGGGTGTAGACCCTTGATCAGATCCATCTGAAGGGACGCGATCGCATCCATGATGCCGTTGCCTTCCTGATTTTCTTGGATGGAATCTCTGAGTGCAGTGATGTACCGGATCAGGTCTTGTTTTAATAGGGGGCGATCGTGATCAACGTTGCGGCGATAGCTCCAGACATCCCAGACAATCAATCCAATGCCTAACGCGGGATCTACAAGGGTTGATCCCCATTTAGCTGCAATTGCCGCACCTCCTTTGGCTAAGAGCTTAGAGCTTGATTTGGCAACTAAACCAGTGACAACTTTAGTTCCTGCGCTGGCAGCAGTTACAGCAAGAACTTTAGTGGTGAGACTGCCAGTCAGAGCACTGCCCGACAGCCCTAGCCCTTCAGTTCCGGTATTTGCAACAATTTGAGAGAGGTTATCCAAGTGTCGCTCCCAGTCTTGATCGGCGACTTGATAGCGGCTTTTGATGCTGGAAAACTTTACACCAACTGCTGAAGCATAATTTTCGGCAGTGCGATCGATGACATCTTTTAAGTCAGCCATCGCTTCTCGATTCAACACGACTTCGGCAAATTTCCGGTTGATGTCTTCTTCCATGCGTCTTTGAAGAATCTGATTGGTATTCAGCTGTTCGGCTTTTTCCTCTTTGGTTTGGAAGATTTTGAGCTGAGAATCTAATTTGAAAGCCATCCATGCGAACGGCACACCGAATTCAGTCGCTTTCTGATGCAGAAAATTGAAGTACCAATCTAGAAAGGGATGCTCAACTCGGTCAATGCGTTTCTGTGTCCAGTGATCCAATTCCCTGCTGACAAACTCCTCTGTGCTTTGACTCACATCATTCAAGGAGTTGACAAGCTGTTGGTCGATTTCTGACCAGTTATAGTCTATGTCGGTGGTTACATCTCCTTGTGTGGAAGCTAATTGGAAGCTCTCATTTGCTAATGCGACTGAAGATGGCAGTAGAGCTAACCAGAGCCAGGTGGCTAATAGCAGAACTCCTACAACTTGTTTTGAACTATTGAAGAATTTCATGCCATGTCCTTCTATGGTTTAGCTCCAGCAAAAGATGCTTGGGCATCCTTTACTATGTGAATCGACCTTAAGATTTCTTCGTCAATTTTGCTGGTAACGGTCATGATTCCGTTGGTTGGATTTTCTAGAACGGATTCTTCAACTTGAGTAATATAGTCGATCAAGTTTTTGCGAAGAATGGGCTTTTCAATGTTGGCAGTGTGATTGGTATCCCAGACATCCCAGAGAAGGATACCGACGCCGACGGTAGCATCTAGCAAAGTACCTCCCAGCTTTGCGGCTAGCGTGCCACCCGTTTTGGTAGCGAGTTTGGCTCCAATCTTGGTCGCCATTTTGCCAACAACAGCACTTCCAACTTTAGGAAGTAAGGGCACGATGAGAGGTTTGAGGGCAGCATAAGCTCCGACTGCTGTCATTTGCTTAAGGGGTAATGCAACTGACTTTCCTTCCATGCCAGGTATAGCAATGGAGGTTTCGCGCAGGTAGCGATCCCACTCAGCAGCAGACATATCACTTTCGATAGGGATTTGGTTGAATTCCTGTCCCAGTTCACGAAGGTAGGCTTTAGCGGTTTTTAGGGTAATATTTTGCAGTTGAAATTCGGAGATTTGAGGAACGAGAACTCGTTTAGCAAATTCTTCCTGGAATTCTCTGGTGATCTCTTCAGCAATCTTTTCTTGAGGGGAAGGCTTGCTGGGGTCGAGCCATTGTTGGAATTTTCCAGAAATGCCTGTAAAGAAGCTTTCGTATTGGAGTTGCTTTTGATGAAAGTAGCCAAAGTACCAGTCTAAGAAGCTTTCGTCTAAGCGTTGAGTTAGCCCGTTAGCCCAATCATCTAGTTCTTTGCGGGCAAAAGCCTCCGTTTTAACATGGGCGTTCCGCATCTTGTCTTTAGTGAGACGCTCGAACTGATCCCAGTTAGCTACAGGCTGCGGAGCCTGAATTGTGGGGTTAGGGGTGGCATTGGTCTGAACGATCGCAGGTTGAATTGGTTTCTTAGGGAGTGATTGCACCATAAACCACTGACCAATCATCGGAATGATCACGACGACTAGGACTATCGCCCAAATCCAAGGAGCAATGCGCTTAGAAATGCTGAAAAACTTTCCTAAAGCCCCAATTGGTTTTGCCGCTGGGCTATTCTCTGCAACCAGTGTGTCGAGTGAGGTAAAAAAGGTAGGTTTTTGCTCACCTAAGACAGGGTCGATTTGCCAAATGCAAAAGGGAGTTTGCTTGACTTTGACATAATTCTCGAACTGCTGTTTGAGTGCTTCTGCTGCAATGCCTATTTCTGACGCACGAGCTTGAATGCGTCTTTCAATCGTTTCCTGATCACCTGCTAAGAAGTTACTGAACCAAACAGCATTCTGCTCATCGTAGGGAAAGAAATCAATAGTTTTCCAGTAGGTAACGCTGCTTTCTTGGCATCGGTAGCGTTCAAGGTCTGCCAGAGCCGGTTGAGGAGTGATAGAGGTTATCATTCGTAATTCTGTTTGGCTGGAGTCGTGATGCTGTTAGACATTGAGAGAGACAATATGCCCTACTTAAAATTCCCTTTATAGGAAAAATGTATACAGGACAAAATTAAGTAGTCCCATATTCGGCATGTTCACGTACATGAAGCAGTAGAAGGGGAGAACAAGGTTAGAACAGGTCAAGTTGTTCTTTGTCGGGGGGAATCAGGTCAAGTTGCTTTTGGCTAAGGGGTGTTTGTGGGTCGGCTGTGTTAGTGTTCGCGGCAACTTTACGTCGGGGGGTGCGACCTAGTTTTTCTTCATCTGCCCGTTCCTGGTTAAGTTTTAGTAGGCGGGCGAGAACTTCATCATGAACTTCTTCGGGCCAGCGGTAGCGCCAGGGTTTCTTGCGTTTGCTGGTGCCTTCGTCGTCTTCGTCTTCGTAGTCGAGCAGGAATTCGCAGTTGGTGGGGATGTCTGTCCAACCGTAGGCATCGAGGACGGCACGATCCATTTGGGCATGGAGTTCGCGCAGTTGGAGGATGTCGGGGTTGGTTTCGTCGGGGTCGTGGAAGCGGTTGTAGGTGGCGGTGAGTCCTTCGTTGTGGCGGATCATGAGATTGGCGCGGAAGTCGTAGTAGGTTTTGCCTGCGGCTTCGAGGATAGGATTGTCTTCCCAGTCAACTGGAAAGGGAAAGGTTTCAAAGCAGTCGGAAGGACGATAGCCTTGTCGATCCTCAAGTGTTGAAGAAGTAAAACGTACCCAAACTTCATGCACTCGACCTTGAATAATTGAAAATGCACTGTCTGGTAAAGCAAAAATTACAAGATTTTCGCTGTAAACCATACGATTGGGTAAAAAGGTGAAAGCATGATGTTTACTTGTTCTAGGTCTAGCTAACACTCGATCACACTGGGAGATCGCTTTAACTAATGCCGGTCGTTTGTCTGCATATTGCCACCAACGTTGAGGTAACGGACTCCGTAAAACAAATTCCCCTTTGCTATTAGTGCGAGTTCTGTCTGGCTTCACTTTTTGCTCAACGATTTCCATTAAGTCTGGCCATTTCCTCGCTTCCTCTTCGTTAAGGTCAAAGAAGTTAATGGCATAACGGTGATGAGCATGAGTCGGGCTGCTATTGACTTCGTCACCACCAATGTAAGGAAAAATGCGTTCTGCGTTACGAGGGTCTTTTTCGATCAGACGGCGCATTTCCGCAATCGGTGTTGCCTCAGGATTGGTGTCGTCAAAGGTAAAACCCATTCCCAAAACAATGCTGCCCTGAAAACTCTTGTTAGCATTTGCTAGCAACACTGCTGGATTTTCGTGTCCTCCATCGTGAAACAGAAATGCTGTAATCTTCTCCAATAACTGGTTGTCTAAAGTTTTGAAACCGTCATAAATTCCTTTGAAAACATTCACCACGCTTACAACTACTGCTGCAAGTCCAGGCCATTTGACTCGTTTTTGTGCGTTGTAAATCATGCCCCCGTTTTGGCAAATAAACCGCAAACCAGTACTCCGAGTATCTCCTTGAGCAATGGTATTGGTGGCAATCAACCCAAATGCGCCATTTTGGCGAAGTAGAGTGAAAGCTCGACGGAAGAAGTAAGCAACTAAATCGCCATTCTTGCTAGCTTCTAGGCAAGCGTTAAAGATCCATTCCTGATACTCTTCACCCAAAGCAGACTTCATCTTTCTTCCACCAATGAATGGTGGATTACCTACGATCGCATCAAAACCTGGATTCTCTCGCTCAAATACCTCTGGAAACTCTAATTCCCAGTTGAACGGCTGTATTGCTTTAGTTCCCGTTGTTAATCTGGCAGCGATCGATTGAATCTCTGATTCATCTATCAATCCCTTCTCGTAGCCAATCAACTTACCGCCAAATTCCTCACGGTATTTCTGCCGTTGTTTGGCGTTGTCACCCACAAAGAAAGAGGCGACTGCGATTTTTGCAGTTAATCGAGCTGGTTCTAAGGCGCGCTCCACATCTTGCAATAACGCCTGTTTGGTTTCTGCATCTCCATCCGATCGCGTATCCGATATTTGAATCTGCTGCCGAAACGCCAGTGCCTTCGTTGCCGACTGCTTCATTAACCGTTTGTGGTCTTCAAAAAACGTTGGCTCATAGGCTGCACTTGCCCCAAAGCTACCAATCTCCGCTCTGGTCAGCCCCACCAACGAATCCCCACACTTCAGAGCATGATCCAAAAACGTAAACGGCAAATCTTTTGCCAGCGTCACCAACCACAGCGACAACCGCGCCAGGTTCACTGCAAACGGGTTCTTATCTACTCCATACAAACACCGCTGCGCCACCAATCGCCGCGCCACCACCACATCTTCCACCGTCTCCGGCAGATCCGCTGGCTTCCCGTGATGATTCCAGGCTTCCACCAGCTTGTCTGCCAACTGCCGACAGGCTTCCACTAAAAACGCCGCCGAACCCATCGCCAGATCGCACACCTTCAGATCCAACAACTGCTCTGGTGTGGGATGCTCACCTAAATTCTTCAGCACAGGTTCCAACGTCTTCTCCACGATCGGCTGCGTCAGCTTTCGGGGCGTGTAGTGAGACCCCGATCGCCGCCGTTCCTCTCCTGGTTGCAAAAACAAACTGCCTGTTGCCAACAAATTCGGGGTTCTGGGTGACACCCTACGACCGATCGCTGCCACGATCGCTTCTGCTGTGGTTGCGTCCTTTAACTCCTTCAGTGCTGCCCCTTTCAGGTCACACTCCGCGTTTTTCAGTATCGTGGCGCGATCGACTGGCTTCGCTGCCAGAATGGCATCCACATTCACCACCACATCTTTAGACCGCACAGCGAGCGATCGACCGTGGGCAATCTGCACTTCATAGCCCATGATTGCCTCATACACCGAGCCAATCTGCTCCACATCCAGCGCCCGGTACGAAAGCCGCTCCCCATCCAAGAGCAGCAGCTTGTCCAGCATCCGGTAAACTACCCCATCTGCAATGCGAGGCGCTTCCAGTCTGCCGTAGGTTGCAAACTCGGAATCGATCGGACGACCTTCGAGATAGGGGTAGGCATCAGGGTCAAACAATTGCCCGTGCCGCGCCGGGAGGTACTCTTCCGTAGCACCGCCGCCGTCGTAAACCAGGCGAAACAAACTCAACAGTGCTGCCCAGGCACCGTACCGCTGATCCATTGTGTCAGGATAGTTGCCTGCATCCTCTCGCAGCTTTTCATAAAGTCCAGACACCGCATAGTGGCGCTGATACACCTCATCGTCAGGCATTAGCCCTTCATCTTCGGCATACAGCAGAAACACCAAGCGCATCAGGGTAGCAATCAGCCCACCGTAGATATGTTGCGGGTCAGTTTCAGCTAACGCACTGAGCAGTCTGCCATTAGCTGCTGCATCAGCCGCTTGGAATCCTCGCAACAGTTCCCACAGCGCATCTAAGACCTGCCCCGAAAGTTTGGTAGAGACCTCCGCCTGATAGCTGCGACTATCCTCCAACAGTCGGCTCAGACGTTGATTCTCCGGCACATTGAACAGCCGATCTTCACCCAGCAGTAAATCGAGCGCGCCTAAAATCAAGCGACCTGGCACTTCCGTCATTGCCTGCACCGGGAAAGTCAGATGCCCAGAAGATTCACCCTTCGGCGCATAGACCAACCGAATTTCTGTGCCATTCACCAGCAGTCCAGCATAGACTCCCGTTTCCCGCAGCAACCGTTCAAACTTCGCCTGATAACTGGCTTGCCAACCCTGCCCCGTAGCGGTCGCCGGATCATCCTCATCAAAAGACAACCCTGGTGCAAGTTCCCGAATCAGCAAAACCCATTGCTCACTATCAGGGTCACGCACGGCATAAGTCGGTCTGAGCGTCTCCCCATAGCTGAGCAACGCGACCGCTAGCTCCTCTGGTAATGCCTCCTGCCCAGACGTACCCACCAGGTCCCGATCACGCCAACCTAAAACCTTCTGAGTAAACGCTGAAACGTTTTCAACCCAGGCAATGGGTTCATTCTTATGACGAGCGATCGGAGCTATTGAAACAACTGCTTGTAAGCGCTCTTGTAAATCAACCAGTTTGCCGCGATCGATCACCGCCTGCGCCTTAATCAGCGCTGGCGGCGAAACGACCAGACCCACTGGCTGAAGCAGCCCAAGCCATTCTTTGTGTCGGAGGATATCAAGATCAGTTGCCATTTTCACTTCTGCTCTCTCAGGCATTTACTGGGGCGTAATCCACATGACGGAGAAGAAAGTTTGTCTCTCCTATCTGGCTAGGGTGCCGACCGAACCACAAGCCCGGTTCTACTTCTCTCTCAACCGAGACCCTAACTGAGATATCTGACTCAGGCAGTAGTAATCTGTAACTCTTACCGGGACTGATATAGTCCTTAATCTTGGCCTCTAAAGCCTTCTGAGCTTTTCCATTGGCACCAGTCGGCTGGATTTGCAGATCATCACCAGACATGGCAAAGACGTGGGTACCTTCCTCGTCTTTCCAAAAGACATACCCTTTCAAACTCGGCTGAAGGGCTGCAAACTGGGGCTTAACATCTTGCAGTTTTAAAAATTCAGGGTTTTGAACTTCTCCAGAGGTTTGTCCGAAATCAATGATTTTCTCCCACCACTTCATTGACTGCAGACAAACTTGCGCATGACGTTTAATCTCCTCGATCGAGGGAAGATTCGCGATCGCTTGCTGGTGGCTTTGCATTTTGCTGCCAATGCGCTCCTGCCGACGGGCAACATCGGCTGGATTATTCTGCATAGCCAAAAGGATCAGAGCTTGCTCAAGCTTAAGATCAGCGGCGATGAGACCCACTAAGCACTGCATATCGTGAATTGCCTGAGAGCCATCAGACTTCAGTAATTCAGCCGCATTACGTGCACCCTTTTTGCCATTTCGAGATTTGGCTTGCTTGGCCTTTTCCCTAAAACTTTCTACCAGCAGCCGATTTCGCTCTAGTATGGAAAGAATACTTTTTTCAACGAGAGCTAAGCGATTGCTGGCATCGGCGGTAAAAACGCCTGTTTGCACTCGCTCTTCCAAAATATCATCCAGGACATTGATGGCGTAGTGTATTTCGCCTAGAATCTGAGCTTCTTGCCTGATATGAAGTGCCTGTAGTGTGCGCTCCATATTAGCAAGGCGCTGGTTGATTTGGTTAAGCTGCTGGGTGCCCACAATCATGTGCAGGACTTGGAATGCTAGAACTGGAGCCAGAATAGGCAAGGTAGAAGCTTGAGCAAACCGGAGCTGGCCAACGAACTTACCCCCTGTGGCGCTAACCGTTCCGATAGAACCCGTCGCCGTTTGAACCATCTTGTAAGCGCCGTTAGCAAGGCCAGCAACTAGCTCCGGTGGCCCTATCACCCTCATGAGCTGACCAGCTTGCAACCCAGTCGCTACTAGAGATGAAGTAGCACCAAGCTGATCCACGATCGCAGAGCTAAGTTGGCCTTGATGCCAAGGTTTTGATGAGTGCAGGCTCAAGCTTCGGAAATGGTCAATAAGAGCCTGGCTTTGTATCGGCGAGTACTGCAAAAGGGCACCCACCGACTGGCCTTCCTGGTTCTGCAGCTCAGTGAACGAAGCCAAATCCTCTGGGACGGCTTGGGAGGCTTCAATATCCCAACGGCGATAGCTGACAACTTCTATAGCCACGTCTTCAGATGAGGCTTCACTTTCAGAGATAGTATCTGTTTCTGAATTGGAAGTTGCCAGAAAAACTGCTTCGTAAGCTCGTTTCCAATCATTGAGCCTCCCTAGTTCATGGATTTCATTCTCCTGGGCAAACTGCTGCCACTTCTCGCTCTGTCGCAGTTCAAAAGAGGAATTGGCCTCAAAGTGGGCACACAACGCTTTCTTATAGTCACTTAGCCGCATGTCTTCCATAGCTTTCCCCTAATTTGATACTGGCCACAAGTACACAATTCCCACTGGTTCAATGCGTTCAGCCTTGACTTGATACGTCTGCTGAATGCGTTCTGGTTCACGTAAAATCTCTGTTCCTAGCTCACCCAAACGCTTCCCCCAATGTTGGTGATCGGCATTGATTTGCCGCATTTCATCAGCATTGAAGAGGGATAACTGTTGAGTTTCGTATTGTTTGACCTGTTTCAAAATGCGATCGCGTTGCTCCTCCAGCAGCGTCTTCATTTCTGCTGCTTCCTTTTCACCCCGTTGCTCCAGCTTGCGTTTAGCGCGATCGGTCAGTTCTGTGGCACGGCGCTCTAAGTGAGCCAACAAATCCTCCACATCGCGGGCCGTATGAACTTTAAGCTTTTCGACCAGTGCGGGTGGCACTTCCCTTAGCCGGGGATGGGCCAACGAATCTTCCAGGATTTGCAGCACATCTTTTTTCTCGCCTTCACTTAAGGGACGCAGCCGCCCTCGCCCTCTAGCTTCTGGATCAATCCAGTCTGCCGCCACTGAGATAATTTCGTCATGGAGTCGAGCTGCGCGATCGCCATACAGCGACAGCCTGCCCAAAATAATCACCCGTGGAATGGGGTCATCGGTGCGGCAAACACAGGCACGGGTCAACTCGTCATGCAGAAACCCTTGAGAGAGAAACCGCCCCAGCAATCGTTGGACGATGCGATGCTCTAGATGCAAGTGAACAACCTTGCCGTCAAGGGAACCAGGATCGCGGAAGACCACGGGACGAATCGGTGCTTCTTTACGCCAATCCCAGAGCTTTTGCGACTTTTGTCGCGGCGACCGTAGGGTATCCAGTGTCGTTGCCCAGGTTGGATCGGCTCCCGCTTGCTGATCTAAGGCTGGAACAGACCACTGGCTGCGCTCCTCATCATCTACTGCTGCCGCTGCCTGCAAAGGCTTTAGTGGTTCAGCACCAATTAGCTCTAAGGAAACGGATAAGGTATCGCGGAAATGGCGATCGTCCAGCCCTAGCCAGAGTTTGGAATCCCTCAGCATGGTTTCCAGTTCCACCTGCTGCTGCCGTAATTTGTCTTGCCGTAGTCGAATCGCTTCTAACTCTTCCTTAATCGCACCACCCTTATTTTGGGACTCCTCATCTGCTTGATCGGCTGCATTAATCGCTTCCGTTAGCTTCTGTACCTCAGACTGCCGGATGCCCTTGTCCAGTAGCTGGGTCACATGCTTCTCAACGACTGGTGACAAACTTCCCAGGTCATCCTGGATCTGCTTAGTCTTCTTCACCAATACATCGAGCACCCGATCCTCTACCCGTTGTGACAACACGAAGTAATGGCAGCGAACAGTTGCTTCCCGTTGAAGTTTGCGGTCAATCCGCCCATTGCGCTGCTCCATCCGGCTAGGGTTCCAGGGCACATCGAAGTGGAATAAGTCCGCGCAGTAATTCTGAAGATTGACCCCTTCCCGTGCCGCATCGGTCGCAATCAGAATTCTTAAGGGATGTTGAGCAGGGTCAGTATTAAAAGCCTGTTTGATGTATTCCCGACGCTCTTCCCCCATGCCGCCGTGGAACGTGTCAATGCGGTCGTGCTCTCGGTGCGAGTTAGCAAGGAGGCTTCCAAGCTGCTGCTCCAGGTAGCGCTTGGTATCGGTGTACTCAGTGAAGATCAGCACCCGCCGATGCAGCCACTTTGCCCCCGGTGTGCCCAGGTCAGGACAAAGATGCTCGCGTAGCCATTGCTCCAGCTTTTTAACTTTGCTATCTGGTTGGTGACGCGCTTGCTCAGCAATCTGGGTCATTGCCTCCAACAGGTCTAACTCTTGTTGCGAGATGGCCGCACTAAAAGCTTGCGTTGCCTTTTCCATTTGAGAGGCTTCTTCATGCAACACTTCGTCTTCATCTAGGTCTGCCCGCTCGTCATCTGCACCAGGAGACTCTTGCAGCAGTGTGAAGCCTCTCTGGTTAAGCGGGTGCTGCTCTGCTTGCCGTTCAGTTGCCTTCCGGTGCACTCTCAACGTGCGGGCAAAGGCTTCGATCGAAGACAACAGACGCTTCTGGAGCGAAGTCATCACCAGCATGGCAGTTGTTTGGGTTGCTCTGGGAGCATCCTTCAACCGCTCTTCGCGGCAGGAACGGTACTGCTGGAGCAACCGAGCCAGCTTCAATTCAGGCGCATCATCTGGCAAGCCATGAATAACGACAGGAATGACTTGCCGCAAAGGGAAGTCAGCACTATTAATTTCTCGCAAATCCTGCTTGAGCCGTCTCACCATCACCGCATCGAGCAGCTTTTTACTGCGAACGGGCACACCTCGGCAAAACCGTTGTGGGTCTAAAATTTCCAAAAGGGCAGCAAAGCTGTTGGAGTGGCCGTTGTGAGGGGTGGCAGACAGGAACAGCTTGTGTTCAAATCGAGGTGCCAAATCACGGATTGTACGGGTCAATTGAGAATCGATCGCGTAGCGAAAAGCACCGGCTGGAGCGGCATTATGGGCTTCATCCAAAATCAGCATCGATCCCGCTGAAAAGTCTTGCAGCCAGTCACGCAACGGTGCCGCATAGACTTCGTCCCGTAGGAGCGAATGGGAAATGATAAAGCGTGTATGGGTTTTCCAGGGATTGATACCATACCCCCGCTCTCGCCGCTTGGCTGCAACAAAGTCGCGATCGTAAATGATAAACGTGAGACCAAAGCGACTTTCCATCTCATCCTTCCACTGCCTTACCACTGAGGGTGGACAGGAAATGACCACGCGCTTAATCTTCTGCCGCAGCAACATTTCGCGTAGGATGAGACCCGCTTCAATTGTTTTGCCGAGTCCCACGTCATCCGCTATAAACAGATTCACTCGTGGCATTCTCAGCGCCTTTCGCAAAGGCTCTAGCTGGTATGCCTTGACCTCAATGCCAGCACGATAGGGAGCCTGAAACAGCTTCGGGTCTGTGGCGGTAACACAATTCCACCGGAGAGCGTGCAGGTAAGCCGAAAAGTAACGGGGATTATCAAAGCCGCGACTGGCAACCGCTTCCCAGGATGGGGATTCCAAGACCTGCGCATCAATCTCCCGCTCCCAAAAGACCTCTAGCGGAGCGCCTTGAGCATCATCCTCAAGACAGGCTAGACGAACTCTGGTGTCACCTGCTGACAAATTAGAAGGGATTACGTCTTCAACGAGGTATTGGCGTGAACGCACGCGAATAATTTGCCCCGGTTCGAGTAGCACTGGTGGCATGTTGTTTCTCTATACAAGCTAATCGACCGCCAATAAATTCAGTCTCAAACAGGGAAGACAAGCCTTTTATGCTTTTTCTAAAGTTTGACTGGTTCTAACTTAGAGAACCCACCTTTACGCAAGAAAAAACAAAAGATTGCCATATCCTCATGATGGCAGTCACAATAGAGAGTGGCAAGTACAAAGTGTACGTACAGGTGGAGTGATGATGGGACGCAAAGGGCAGTCAATGACGCTTTCGGTGTCAGAGCAAGACAAAGCTCAGTTAGAAGCAATTGCTCGTGAGCAGGGAATGCTGTGGGGCGATCGCCCTAATATTTCCCGTTTAATGGAAGCGATCGCCCGTCGAGAGTTATTGATTGGTCACAACAACGACTGGTCAGAAATGCGGATACGCGCCCTGCAGCAAGCCATCCGTTCGTTGGCTGATACAGGTCAAACCGACGCGGCTCAGCTTGTGGCTAGTTTGCTTTTAGAGCGCAGTGAACTAGCTATGCCGTTACGCAACGAGATTGAACGTTTTCTGGACACGCCCATAGCCCCTTGGCGCACTGAGATTGACCAATATATCCGTCGCCAGATCCCCTTTCGACTGACCTACCAAGATGCCGCCGCTCGCCTTTTGACCTTCAATATTAGTTTTGCCCGCATCACCTTTTATGAGAAACGGCAGTATTTAGAATGTTGGTGCGAAGAAACGGATAGTAACCGCGACATTTCGTTCTTACAACACAACTGGACTTTGCGCTTAGACCATATTCCCGATGCCGCAATCAGTACCACTCGTGCCAATTGGCGCGAGCAATTAGATGAACTCGAAGTCGAAATTCACCTCTTCGGCGGATTGGCTTTTGCCTATCAGCCACGCCCTGAAGACCAAGTGATTGAGTGGTTGGAAGATGCTCCCCAAGTTCGTCGTGTTGTAAGGCGCATCAGCAATACCTTCTGGTTTTTCCGAGAGCTTTTACCCTATGGCAAAAATTGTGTCATTGTAGCGCCGCCAGAAGTGCGCGATCGCTTTAGAGAAGAAGTGCGATCGCTCTATGAGCATTACCAAGATTGATGCCCTTCGATATGGGTTCCTTCCCTCTCCCTTATGCAAGCACGCTACCGCAGACGGAAAGCCTACCGCTGTCCCTAGATGCTTACAAGCCTATCCATAACTTTGACCCTCGAGCCGAATTTGTTAGAACTGTAAACTTTAGCTCGTCACTGCCTTTCAACTAAGTTCAAGGCTGCGAATCTACTTTATAAAAAATGCCTTTTTGGAGAAGTCCGGGGGGTTGCGATAATAGCTTAAAACCCCTGATAGAAAGGCATTCTGAACCAGTGAACCTGGCTCGAAATGAGGGCAGGTGAACACTATCAAACCCAGTTGAATAGCTCTTAGGCACAATTTATTCTGCAAAAGCTAATTATGAGTCTGAACCCTACTTCGGCTCCACAATTCTTCCAAACTGACTAAAAATTTCACCAAACAGATCAGTGTGAGGACCAAAATAGACAAAGGCATTACCGTGAGTTGGCTGCTTCGGCTCCCCGACTGGGCTTACAAACTTAATACGATGATCAGTAAGGCAGATAGCGTAATGCCAAAGAGGTTGAAACCATTTCTCAGCCGTTTGAGCATTAACAAGTAATATGCCTTCACTCAGGTTGCCTGCCTCATATTCCTGAACCATCTTACGGCTCCAAATTGCCTGGTTACTTTGTGACCCAGTTTTGCCATAAGGCGGATTGACGAATACGCGCCCATCCCAAGGATATTCAAGCCCATTATCAGCTGAAGTCATATATCGACGTGCCTTGATTGTTGCCTGCGCTTTTTGGCAACTTGCTGGATCGAGATCAATACTCCTTAAAACTTTTCGAACAGCCTCTACATAGATTTTAGGAGTGAACCATTCTGGGCTGTTGCTGCTGTGAATACTGTCGATATGCGTCATCTGTTGACCTCCAATTCTGATAATTCCACTAAAGTTGGCTGAGAGTCATTAACCCACAACACTTCCGCCGCAGCATCTTGGATGGCTTGAACAGTTCCAATCCATCCATACCTATGACGCTTTCGAACCTGATCACCCACAGCTATGGGCCTAGAACAGTTAACGGGCTCGTCAGTTGCGGTTTCTTCAATAGCTTTTGTAGTTAGCAATTGAAGAGCAGTTGAGACAGTTTGAGATAGTTGAGAGACAGTTTGAGATAGTTGGGAGACAGTTGAAACCCCTTCTGAGCAAGGCTGGGGGATAGCTGGAGACACTTGAAAGGGGGGATTCTTGCTTTTTGCTCATACTTATTCCCATTAGCCTTCAATTTTGCTTCACCAAGATTCTGTAAACTTTGAGGCTCAAACTGTCCCCAACTATCCCCTTCCCCCTCTGTGCAAGGGTTTGAACTGTCTCGATAACTGTCCCCCAACTGTCTCTGAACTATCCCCAAATGAGCCGTAACATCAAAAGTAGTCATGGCGGGAATGGTGTAGTAATAATTTCCGTGACGCTTCCCTTCAGACCGCTTACACCCTAATGCCTGAATCGCGGGCGCAAATTTAACTGAGCTTTTGGGTTGATGCTGGTTTTCTCTACACCAGTGTGTGTAGCTGCTGTAGACATCTCCTGCTTTGATGCTTGCTTTACCTTCCGGGAAGACGGCGCACAGAAATCTAAATTCAGGGTTATTGGCTTCAAAGCGTTCGATACTCATGGCTGCCACAGCCTGAATCGTACCTGCCGTTAAGAGCCGTTGTTTCATCTCGCTGGCAGACATCGAGTAACACCAAGCAAAGATGCCTGGTAATTCTGCCTCCAGCTTTTGGGATAGTTCAGTATCAATGGTCTTGGGTTGCTGTCGAAACGGAATAATGGTGAGCCGCCGATCCAACCCCTCGGAGCCATCGGGAACGCCGATAAAGGCATTGTAGGCTCTGATCACCACCACCCCTAACCGCGTTGTGTAAGTGTCTTGAAACAGCTTTTTCACTTCCACGGGCTCATTACTGACTACCTTGTTGTAGTTGCCAATGTTGCTCAGAAACCCCGATGCATCATAATCAATGGCTAGATCCTTATCAAGTAACCGCCCAAGTCCCACATCGGTTTTGAATGTGTCAACACTGGCAGAACCAATATTTTCAGAGCCAACGAGATTCGTTAAGACCTCTAGCGTTGTCCCCTTACCTGTTCCTTTCTGTCCCAAAAAGTCAAAGGACTTCTCAATTTCAGCTTTACGATCGCGGGCTCTGGGCAAGGTGGCATAACGGAAGATTGCCCGGATAAGTTGCACCCGTTCCTCATCACCCTCCATTGCTTCAGCAAGGAAGCTGAGCCAGGTTGGACATTGCGCTAAGGCATCAAACGCATAAGGACGTAGGCGGATGAGCCGATCAAAGGGGTTGTGCGTCGGGATAAATTGCTTCAAACCAAGCTCTAATGTCCCATTTTGAAAGGCGACTTTGCTGGAGGAACTCCAATCTTGGTCACGCACCTGAAGTCGCGATTTCAGTTCTCTCACAACCGACGTGATTAAGCCAGAACTACGCTTTTGCCAGTTTTGAGCGTCCATAAACCGGGTCAGGTCGGCCTCAAATTCTTCGAGCGTCTTCAATTTCCAGTGAGTACCCTGCCATTCATACCAGCCGATACTCGGGCGGTAGGCCCACCGTTCTTTCAGGACTGCCCACACCATCAATGCTTTTAGATGGCTTTGCGGTTCTTCTAAAGTGAGAGAGCAAGAATATTCCTTTTGCTTGTTGCCCCGTGCATCCTTAACCTCGCGTTCTTCTATTTTTACTGGCGTGGGCTTTGCCGCTTTTGCTAAAATCTTGAGTGCCTCAATGCCATGTCTGATGACAAAATCATCCAACCCGTTTTTGGCCCCATCTACCTCATTTGGTAACAGAATGAGATAAGGGATAGCTCCATCCTGCTTGAGTGCTCCAGCTCGTTTCGCTAAAGCCATCTGAACGGGTATTTTCTCGATAATGTCTGAATCAAAACACTGGTTCACTCGCCGCGTTGCCCATTTGATGATTGTTAGTTCAGGCAATGAACGAGAGGTGTCTAGCTTGTGACCTGTTTTGCGATCGTATCGATCAACCCAAGCGTCAACGCCGGCAAAGGCGATTACAGGCAAACCATTAGCACTGCCACAGTCTGCTTTTTTCTCTCCCTCGGTTTCCCAGAGGTCAGTTTTGGTTGACTTGAGCACCTTCGTCCAGTTGGGATACAGGGGAGAAAAATAAGGACGGCAACCCTCACGTTTAGGACTCAGATACTTGGGACTTTCCTCAGTTTTACGCGTTCCCCAGTCCGGTTTAAGTCGGTAATAGGGTTGGCCATCCTTCTTAAGATAGGGTCTATTGGCGGGGTCATTGTACGGAAAGATTAACCCTGGCAGGGCGATTCCCACTAGCTTTTTGGCAGTCGCTGCATCGGCTGAGAAATGACCTACTTTTTTGATCTGCTCTTCACTAAGCCCACTGGCTTCTAACTCTTTACGATGGGCTTGTGTTAGCGATTTGGCAAAGAGTTGAGTACAATGAGATTGAATCGATTCATGATGAACTGAGCGATCGTGAGAGTCCACCCCGCGATCGCTTTCGCTTTTTGAATTCATTAGCTAACCCTCCGACCACGCTTTTGGGTTTGATTAGAAGGGAGCGAAGTCAAATAAGTTTCGATCGCTCGCTGGTGTTCCAGAGAGTTTGCTCGATTGGCGATCCAGTCGAGAATTAAGGGCAAGTTATATAGTGTTAGCCGTTGATTAACCCGTTGCCAGTGAATGCCTTCCTGTCAAATGGGTTGAGTATTTCTCTGCTTGCTTCCTAAACGGTATTGCTTAAAGGTTGAAGCAGAAATTCCAGTTAACTCTGACAATCGCCGACCTTTCACGAAATTTACCATTGGAGTACGTAGTTGTCTTTTCTACCCCAACGATAAGAGCTGTTTGTCTAAGCAACATGAAAACGACTTTTCCTCTGAAAAGCTTATGGAGAAGTCGTTTCAGAGGTAGGTTTATCTTTCTTCTTCTTTCTTCTGCCCTGTCGCTGTAGCGTGTCGCCAACGTAAATCCTAGATCGTTCATCGATCAGCCTAGTTACAAAGCTTTGCCTTGCTTGCACATATGGCCTGTAAATTTCTTTTCTAAATGCATCGTCTAAATCAGCTATTTTCACAGCTTGATTGATTACTTCCCAGGTAGTCGGGACAGCCTCGCGATCGAAAGGATTTTCACAGCTTCGTAAGAAAGTGTTTGTAAATGCTGGTTAAGCAGGTTTCAAGTTCCTCGTTCGTCGGTTGTTTGTTAACCGCCTCAGCATCAACCGAATCATGACCACATAAACCATGCCTTCATGATTTTCAGG
>NZ_JACJOZ010000016.1:0-96174 GCF_014695795.1 Phormidium sp. FACHB-592 | reverse complement strand
CTCATCGGTCAGGTCACTGTCGTAGTAAGGCTGACTCATATCCTCAAGCCATGTAGATGTCACTCTTCTGGTATCGCGCCTTTGTGACCGTAGTTGTCTTCTACTTCACATACATTTACAAACAGTTTCTCAGAAGAGACCCCAGCAAAAACCTGTAGAAGAGAAACAGCAGAGACAGACTTCAACGAACTCGAATCAGCAGTCTAGGAAAAAAGCGAAAAAAGGAACCAAAAAATCTACCAGGGGTACTATTGATACGCTTACTGATGCATTATTTGAGAAATACACTGCGTTTGAAGGAAGTGATCTTCTCAGTCAGTGTGCGATCGCCCACATTATCAAGAATGACGGCAAGGTTGCACAGCGACGAGAAAATTCAGGACGCTTTACTGAGAAGTTTAATAAGCGAAAGAAGCAGCTTGAACGACTGGAAGTACAGTTGGCTGGTTCTTTACCAAAGGGGCGGGATCTAACTGGGGCAAAATTTCTTGAAGCTCTGGAAACAGCGAGTCGGCAGGTTCCTGCTGACGACAACGAACTTCGAGTCTGGCAAGCGAACCTATTGAGAAGACCTAAAACTGCGCCTTACCCCTTGATATTTCACAGCAGTACTGATTTGAACTGGTCTTTGCTCAAACGCAGACATCCAGTCACTCAGAAAATTGAGGAGCGGATTTTTGTTCACTTCCAGGGTATGGAAGGGAAGTATGTGTTTGAAATTTGTTGCGATCGTCGCCAATTGCCGTTCTTTCAGCAATTCCTTAGGGATCAGGAAGTGGTTGAGTCTGATCGAAAGCGATACTCTGCCAGTCAGTTTCTCCTTTGCTCAGCCACCTTAATCTGGGAAAAGCGAGAAGACAAGGCATTCAATCACGAAGTCTCGCAAAACGGCGAGAAGCCAAATTCAGAACAGCAACCACAACAAAAACAACAGCCGTGGGAGCAATATGAACTCTACCTCCACTGTGCAATTGATCATCGTTGCCTTACTGCTGAAGGAACGGAACTTGTGGTTGCAGAGGTAGTTGAAGACAAACAATGCTCAATTGAAAGCTATGAGGAGATGAAGAAAGTCCAAGAGTTGGACAAGGAACAGCAAAAGGATTATGACAGGTTACATAACCAACTCAAGCGTCTTGAAAACCCTTTTCCTCGCCCCCAAAGGCGGCTATATAAGGAAAAGTCAAATATTCTTGTCGGTCTTGGCTTTAGCCGTGAAGAACCTGTCACCGCAGTAGTGATCGATACAACGACAGGCAAGCTCATTACTGGTCGCAATACTCGTCAGTTGCTGGGAGAGGATTACCCCCTACTTAGTGCTTATCGGCTCAAGCAGAGACAGAATGCTCGCCAACGTCAAAAGGATCAGGTGAAGGGACAGGTGCAACAGATTTCGGAGTCAGAACAAGGAAAATATTTAGATCACCTGCTTACAAAAGCTGTTGTTGCGCTGGCGAAAGAATATCAGGCAGGTAGCATCGTTCTGCCAAAGTTGAAAGGGTTGAGAGAACGATTGACGAGCGCGATCGAAGCTAGAGCAGAAGAAAAGTTCCCAGGTGACGTGGCAAAGCAGGAGGCTTATACGAAGCAATACAAAATCAACGTTCACAACTGGAGCTATAGCAGGCTCTCTGATTACATTCGAGGTAAAGCGGCACAAACAGAAATTGCCATTGAGTTTGGCTATCAGCTTGTGGCTGGTCAATTTATTGATCAAGCCAAGGCTGTTGCGATGTCAGCGTTCCATCACCGGAAACAGCAGACCGCATTGATGAAATCTGAACCTTGACAGTAAAATATTTTTACAGCGCCTCCTCTTCATGTTTGAAGGAACCTCTGAGTGGAGGAAATGGGTGAGTTTTACCACCGCAAGGTGGGTTCTTTCCGACCCTTGGTTGCTGCATACCCTTTAAGCTGCCCTTGCAGATAGGTCCTCCTAGTAGCAAGCGGGAAGTTATACGTGTAGAGTTAATCCCTCTATGAAGTATGACACAGGTCGCTCCCATGCTGAAGGGTAGACTCTTGTTACTAAAGCTTCTTTGGTAATAAGGGCGGAGACCTCTTCTTCGGTGTCGTACTTACTTGGTAAGTGCTGTCACCACGCAGCAACTGAACCGCCCCTCAGAGCTTGGCTTATCTAAACCCTGGGTGGGTATCCACAAAATCCTTCATTTTCTGGTTCTGGCAAGTCATAGTGGAAGCAAATTCCCCAGTCGGTCTGCCAGAATCTTAAAACCCTTGACAGCAAAAGCTTACAGCGGCTTTAAGTCAAAGAAGGTGAGGTCTATGCTTGAAATTGAGACCTTGATTTTGAACCACCTTAAGACCTTCGCCAAAACCATGTGAGAAGACTACGCTAGGAAAGGGTTTAAGAGCGCTAGGTTGCTGTTGTCTTCCTAGCCGTTACTGGATAGAGAGCAGGAATCCCAGCCGTCAACAATGACAGCCGAACGTCGCTGTTGTCCTCCTAGCTGTTACTGGATAGAGAGGCTTTGCTCCAACTAAAATCGGTTACTCTTTATACGAGGGAGCTACCTGATTTGTGAACAGTCATCAAGTCTTTGAAAATTAAAAGTGGGTAGAAAGGAGCGCTGCGATCGCACTAACGTTGCTCGCAAGATTGCATAACTTATGCCACATGAGCATGGCTTTACAGAATTAGGGTTATGCTTACGAATATCCTACGGAAAGAGCTAATTAAAACTGGTTTTTTAGGATTAAAAACGACCTGGATTGGAGGGTGTTGCCTGAAACCCCTGAAAACACCAGGAAGAATAAAATTTCTTGGCAGTAGCCATTTAAAGCTGACAAATAGCTCTTTAATGGACAGGAATGGAGAGTAGGGTAATCGAAACCCTGACCTCTGCGGTGCGATCGCAGCGCTCTACCAACTGAGCTAACTCCCCAGGACGCGATTAAATTCGCTTTGCTATCGTACCATTCGCTGGCTCTATCCTGCTTTCGCTGCTACTGAGTCGTAAGCCCGCTGGACGCGATCGAACTCCAGATCAGAGAGACGGTCTACCGTCCAGTTCGCTCGGCGTTGCAGCATATGAAACGGGTAAGTATTGGCAACGCCTACGACCGGAATGCGCGCTCGTTTAGCCGCTTCAATACCTGCAAAAGTGTCCTCAATCGCCAAACATTCTGAGGGTTTGAGGTTGAGTGTCGCATCGGCTTGGTTAAGACGATCGACCGCTAGTAAATAGCTATTGGGTTCTGGCTTACTGGGAAGGCGTTGATCAGCAGCAATAATGACTGAAAAATGGTCGCTCAGTTGGGCACGCTTCAGCACTAGTTCAATTTCGGCTAGTAAGGCACCGCTAACGATCGCCATTTTGACTTTGGCAACTCGCAATTTGAAGATAAAATCCTGTAAATCTGGATAGATGGGTAGCGTTTCGAGGTTTTCGATCGCGCTTTGATACGTCGTAGACTTACGCACAATTAGCTTGCTGGCATACTCCTCAGTGATTACTCGCCCTCGGTGTTGCAGCAGATCGATAAGGCAGGCGCGATCGCTCCGTCCCAGGCAAAACTGACGAAATTCACCTGGCTTCGGTCGCAAGTTTTCTTCCAACAAAAGCTCATCGATCAGCTTTTCGTGGAGTGGTTCATCGTTGATGATAATACCGTTAAAGTCAAAAAGAACCGCTTTCAGCATTGCGTGGACAGTGAAGGTTAAGGCGTTTTAGAGCAGGTGTGGCTGATATTGGGGACGTAGAAGCAACAGACAAATAGGTTGCTCTCCATTCATCCTGCTTTTTAGCAAAAGCTTGCAGCGCTCGAAAATCTATTCTCTAACAACTAGCAACGAATTACCAAAATGCCTCAGCTTGAAACCCAGGGGCGATCGCCTGCTGCTGCCGCATACGTAGGGAGCGAAAACTCCACTGCCTTATAGGGCAAAGGTTTGACACCGCGTGTTACCTGATGGATGAGCCAGCGATCGTGCGTTTGGACTGCCTCAAACTGCGCTGCACCCATCCACGCATCGACACTGCCGCTTGCAAAAGCTTGAATGTAAGGCTCTTCAAAAATTTGGGTCAGCCATTCTGTCTGGCGTAGCACCTTTTGATTACCATCAAGAATCACCACTTCACCACCCACAGTAAGCAAGCGATAGCACTCACGCAGAATCGCTTGAGAAACAGTAGGAGGCGTTTCGTGGAAGAGTAGCGATGCCGTCACCAGATCAAACGAAGCATCTGGGAAGTGTGTGTGTTCAGCGTTACCGTGGCGCCATTGAATAGCGAGGTTGGCTTGTTCTGCTTTGTGTTCGGCAACGACTAGCATCTGGGGTGACAAATCTAGCCCAATAACCTCAGCTTCAGGAAACGCTTGCTTAAGCAACAACGTGGTGGAACCAGTGCCACAGCCCAAATCTAGAATGCGGCGTGGCTGCGATTGAATGGCATCAAGCAAACTCTGGCGTACCAGAGCTTCACCAGGGGGCAACGCATATTGCGTAATAGGATCATAAGAAACAGCCGCACTGACATTAAGGTAGCCGCCTTCAATACCGTGGAAGTTTTGGCTGCTGTAATAGGTGGGATAAGTGAGAGTACGATCGCTCAAGCGGGTGCTAGCAGCTTGCCAGTCAATGCTTTCGTGAAAGCGCCGCAGCTTGTCTTCATCGATTAGGAAGGTCTTGACAAAGGGAGCAAGAAAGCGCTCGAAAATTGTATCGTTGCGTGCCATATGCGTTACTCAGCTCTTTTCTCAAGTGGGGGCAAAAGGCGGCAATTTTCATACCAGTTTGCTACGAAGTCACACGTAGTTAATCACGTAGCTGTCATCGTCCTTATGCGGTTGTGCCGCAGCACTAGAGCCAGAGGATACGATCGGCTGTGATTGCTTCTGTGCCGTTGCAAAAAGCATTGGTGTTACCCACTTCAGTTTAATGAGTTTTAAAGTTTTGTGAGTGCGGGCGGTTTTGCTAGAGGAAGAGGCTCTTTAGCAGGAGCGGTAAGTGGCAACGACTCGTTCAACAACAACGATTGCCAAGCAAGCAAAACCAATACGGTCAGGATGAGATCAAAAGCTGGTAGACGCGGCTTTCCAGCAAAATAAAGACTCCTAACCCAATCAAAACGAACGGCACAACGCGATGCCCATAGTGGGTCAAGTAGTGGGCTATCACAGCGTGACGGGTGAGATAGTAGGCAATGCCACACCAAACAGCAACCATTATGAGAAAAACACTCAGAATGGCTCCCATCGCTGCCAACGTACTATTAGCAAACAGCGGCACATAAATACTAATGTTGTCTCCACCGTTAGCAACCGTCACCGCTGCCACTTGAAACGTCTGAGGAGGTATATTAAGGAACGATCGCGATCGCCCTAGCAAACCATTTTTGGCGCTGCTTTCTTCAGTTACCGTTTGCACATCTGTAGCATCAGCTTCACCTGCAAACAGTTGATGGATACCAATAGCAATGGGTAGAAAGCCCAGTAAGCCCAACCAAACGGGCGGGATAATTAAGCCGGTAAGAAAGCCAGGGAGGCTGGCAAGCAGCAGCAGCAAAAAGCCAAGATATTGACCCACCACTACATGATGAGGACGAAACGTTGGACTAATGCGGGAAAAGAACACCATGAGAATCACGATGTCATCAATGTTAGTAGCAGCAAAAGCGGCAACGCTGGCAGTAACCGCTTGAATTAACTCCGTCATGAAGATCTAGCACGATGACACGCCTTCCGGTTTTACCACACAAGTACGCCTCTTGCAGCTAAGTCCTCGTCTATACGCGGCGGTAGATAGTGCCAGCATTGGTAAGCGTTAGACAGGCAATGTAAGACAAAATTCAGTGCCCTTATCAGGCGTAGAACTAACCTCAATAGTGCCTTCGTGCTTTTCGACAACAATTTGATAACAGATTGCCAGTCCCATACCAGTGCCTTTGCCAACGGCTTTGGTGGTAAAAAACGGCTCAAACAATTTTTGCTGCACATTGGGGGTCATACCCGTTCCATTATCGGCGATGCAAATTTGGACGTACTGAGGATCAATTAATTGAGTCCGAATGGTAATGGTAGGAGTAGTGCTTGCCAATGCGTTTCCAGCTTGTCTGTCCTGGTTTTCGCTTTCCTCCCTAAGAGCATCGATCGCGTTGCTCAAAAGATTCATAAAAACCTGGTTCAACTGTCCGGCATAACACTCCACCAGCGGTAGGTCGCCGTACTGTTTCGCGATGTTAATTTCAGGCTCCTTGCCCTGTGCTTTCAGGCGATTGCCCAGAATAATCAGCGTGTTTTCAATGCCTTCATGGAGATTAACAGCTTTGCGATCGGCTTCATCCAAACGAGAAAAGTTGCGTAGCGAGAGCACAATTTCACGAATGCGGTCTGTGCCCATTTTCATGGAACTCAACAATTTAGGCAGATCCTTTCGGAGAAAGTCCAGATCGATCGTTTCAATCGTTGCCTCAATCTCTAGACTAGGGTTAGGCACTTGAGCTTGATAGAGATTCAGTAGGCTCAACAGGTCTTGCGTATACTCCTGCGCTGGGTTGAGGTTGCCATGAATGAAGTTTACCGGATTATTGATTTCGTGAGCGATGCCTGCTACAAGCTGACCTAGACCAGACATTTTCTCAGCCTGAATCATTTGCGTTTGCGTTTGACGTAGTTCCCGCAGCGTTTGCTCTAGCTCGTCTGCTTTCTCTTTAAGTTGTGCTTCAGAGTGCCGTAGCGCCTTTTCTGCATAGTGCTGCTTAGTGATATCACGGCTATAGCCAAGCATTGCAAAAACGGTTCCGTCTGAGTCATAGAGCGGCGTTTTGCGGGTATCCAAGATGCGTAGTAAGCCATCAGCGGTGGTGATTGGCTCATAGTGATGATGAATCTTTTCTCCCGCCAGCGCTGCCTGATCATCTACCCGGAAGCCCCGAATGTTTGTTTCAGGCGTGCCGAAGATTAGCTCTGGCGAGAAGCCTAGCTCTAGATCGTCCTTACCCAGAACTGCTTCTACATCTTGACCGAGTGCCTCTGCAAAACTGCGATTAACAAGGATGTAACGGAAATTGTGGTCTTTGGCAAAAATCCAATCCTGGGTCGAGTCAAGTACCGTTCGCAAGAGGCGAGATTGGTATTCAGTTTCTTGCAGTGCTTGCAATGCAAGTTCGGCTTGTTTGCGATCGCTTATGTCCAGTTGTAAGCCATCCCAAACGGTAGAACCGTCAGCTTGACGCTCTGGGCGAGAGATAGCGTGCAACCACTTGACCTGACCAGACGGCATGATCAAGCGCCCAACCCAATCCCAGGGTTGTAGAGTTTGCTGAGAGGTTGCAACGGAGGCAAAAAACGAATCGCGATCGTCGGGGTGGATTCGCTCCAAAATGACACCAGCATTTTGCTGGACGGCTTCTGGTTCTACTTCATAGAATTCTTTGCAGAAGGCACTCATGTATGGAAAACTCCCAACACCATTGGCATCCAGACGAAATTGGTAGACTGTACCCGGCAGATTAGCAGCTAAGTTGTGGAAGCGGCTCTCGCTTTGGTATAGGGCAGTTTCCATGTCCTGATGTTCGATCGCAGCGTGTTTGCGCTCGGTAATGTTATGCATGGCAACCACTGCGCCCAATTTATTGCCAGCCTCATCAAAAAACGCTCGCCCACTTGCCAGCAAGGTGCGGGGGGTGCCGTGCTTGGGCACAATGACCATCTCAGCCTCGTGAACCTGCTCTCCCTGAAACGCTCGGAATAAGGGGATCGCATGCGTTGGCATAGGCGTAATGCCATCTGCCAGATAAAGGTCAAAGTGCTGTGCCCACTGGTCTGCTGGCAAAGCGACTTCGGGTAAACCGTGAAATGTGCGGGTGGCATGGTTAAATAGCATCAAATCGCCCTTGTCGTCGCAAGCAACGATGCCATCCGTCAAGCTGTCCAGCATGGCTTTGAGGCATTCTTGCTCTTTCTGCAAGTGCGCTGTGACCTGTTGACGCACAGCCTCCACCTGCTGATGCTCTGCAATCTCTTGCTGAAGCTTCTGGTTGCTTGACCGTAGCTCAAGCTGGCTCATCACCTGCCGACCGAGCGCCTTCAGGGCATTGATTTGCACATTGGAGAGTGTGCGGGGTTGGTTATCAATGACGCAGAGTGTACCGAGCGCTAAACCATCAGCAGTATGGAGAGGGATACCTGCGTAGAAGCGGATGTACGGTGCTCCGATAACAAGCAGATGATTGGCAAAGCGGACATCCGCTTTAGTATCGGGCACAACGAAGGGATCTTGTTGCAAAATGGCATGGGCGCAAAAAGCTAGCTCACGCGGCGTTTCACTGATCTCCAGCCCCACTTTTGCTTTGAACCACTGTCGCTTGGCATCAACCAGACTCACAAGGGCGATCGGCGTTTGACAAATGTGGGCTGCCAGTTCCACGAGATCATCGTAACCCGTCTCTGGCTCAGTATCGAGGATTTTGTAACTAAGCAGTTTGGCAAGTCTCTGCACCTCTTGCTCTGGCGCTGTCGCGTTCATAAATGACCTCAAGGCGGCTTATGAGTAGGGAAAGGGAACAATACGACTTTAGGTTTTTGGCGTCCCACTGATCACTCGTAGAGACTCGCCGTCTACCCCTGATATGATGTGTTGCTAAACACTTTAAAAGTGAGCAGAAGCGTGCTACCGCACAAAAACTACTAACGATTGAGAAAGGTGTAAAACGTTTGGCATTTAAGCAATGCGTAGCGTCACCTACGATGTTGATCGAGGTACGTTCTTTGCTAGAAGTTGCTCTTAGCACCTAATCGTTGATAGGTTACTCACTCTGTCATGGTCTTCTCAAGGAAAACAACGGTTTTCGTATCACTAAAACTGCTTTGATGCAAGGGCAAGATATAGCAAAATATGATCGCGTTTGCGTAGCTATCTTTCCCCAGATAGTGACCTTGTTAACATCCTTACCATTTCCGTCTTAGCAAACAGATAATCCTCATGTTTAGTAAGACGAAAGTTTGGAAGCGTTGTCTCAGGCAAGAAAATTACTTCTCTTCAACCGTAAAACTATTCTTCATTAATGACATCCAGCCACTCAGCCATTCAGCAACGCTTCGACGAATTCGTAGCTTGAAAAGGGTCGTAGGTCTTCGATGCCTTCTCCGGCACCAATGAAGCGGATGGGTAAACCAAGCTGCTGGACGATCGCCAGCGCAATGCCGCCTTTTGCCGTACCGTCGAGCTTGGTCAGAATGACACCACTGAGTTGGGCAGCCTCGGCAAAGACTTCTGCTTGCCGCAGTCCGTTTTGTCCCAGAGTGGCATCGAGTACCAGCAGTGACTCGACGACTGCATTAGCAGATTTTTTGTCAATGATGCGACGAATCTTGCTGAGTTCGTCCATCAGATTTTTTTTGTTTTGCAAGCGTCCAGCAGTATCAACAAGCAGTAAGTCTGTACCACGCGACTGGGCAGCGGCGATCGCGTCAAAAACGACTGCTGCCGGGTCAGTATTCTGCCCTGGATTAGCAATGACTTCAACGCCACTACGCCCGCCCCAGACTTTGACTTGCTCAACGGCAGCAGCCCTGAAGGTATCCGCAGCGGCAATCAGGCACTTGTAGCCAGACTTTTGGGCAATATGGGCTAGTTTGCCGATCGTGGTTGTTTTTCCGGCACCGTTCACGCCTGTAATTAACCAGATATTGAGTACATCGTCTTCTGGCGCAAAGAAGCGAGTTTTTGCATTCTCTAGTGGCGTATCCAGCATCTCTCGCAAGATTTGCTTCAGGTACGTAATGGCAGCATCGGGCGGCAGCACATCTTGACGGAGCTTACTTTGCAGAGCAGCGATGATGGCATCCGTTGCGGCAACGCCTACATCTGCTTGCAGCAGCACCGACTCAATCTCGATGACAGCATCTTCATTAAGCGGACCCTGACCCACAATAGAGCGCAGTTGATTGATCAGGCTCCGCCGCGTCTTATCTAACCCTTGGCGCAGCCGTTTGAGCCAGGTGATTTCTTCAAGTGAAATCTGGTCAGGTCGTCGTCCCTGGGCAGCTAGAATTTCGGATGACCAAAGGAAGCCTTCATCCAGCACTGTTTCATCTAGCAACGGCTCAACAGGTGCCGTTACTGCACTTACAGGCGCGATCGCAGGCTCTGGTTCGACGATCGCGCTTTGCTTCAGGCGCTCCAATCGCTCTTGTCGGTCTGCTTCAGATTGCGCCCAAAATGGCAGTGGTGCAGATGTCTCTGGCTCTAGAGGCTGATCTACAACAGGCTCAGTAGCCACCATTGTCTCTGCAATAGGTTCGTCTGGAATGGTTGCAGAGTCTGCAATGGTTGCATCGGCATCAGGAGTTGCTTCAGGGGCGATCGCGGGTTCGGCGGCGATCGTTGCCTCTGGTGAAGCCACCACTTCCGCTGGGGGTGCTTCGGCTTGCTGCCGCTTCTGAATGTTTTGATAGGCTGCCTTCGCCCAGTTAAGGTAGTCGTCAGCTACAGCAGGCTCCGATTCTGCCGTTGTCTCTGCTACAACAGGCTCTGCCGTCACCTCTGCCTCTGACGACACTGGCTCAGATTCTACCGTTGAACCATCTTCAGCCTTGTTAGCGTATCGCCGCCGAAACCAATCAAAAGTCATTGCCGTTTCCTCTTAACCCCACTCCTTACTCCCTATGCCCTACGTCTCACTCGCCTTACATAACCTTCTTCTCTGTTTTAAGCTGCTCCACCACTCGACGCAGCACACCGTTAATAAAGCGGTGCCCATCTTCGCCGCTGTAGCGTTTTGCCAGCTCTACAGCTTCATTAGCGGCAACACGGTCGGGAATGCCTAAAAAGACAATCTCCGTTACTGCAATGCGAAGGATATCACGATCAATCCATGCCAGCCGCGAAAGTTGCCAATCGACAAGCGCCGTAGAAAGAATCTGGTCAATCTGTTCTCGGTTGGCTTTTAGCTTGCTAATAATTTCGAGCGCGTAGTGGCGCACATCCTGTTGGTTTGCTAATTGAATAAACTCTGGCACATCCATCGCTACGCCCAGACGGTTAATGGCAGTTTGGGTGAGGGCGATCGCTTCATTCACCATAGCTCTGGCGCTCTCAACGTCAACAGCACGAGTTTCACTCGTCAGTAAGCGAGCACTGCCTTGCTGTAGCTCAGCCGATGCTGTTTCCAGAGCATCCTGCGCCTCGCTGGTGAGTGTCCGCACTGCCGCAACGACGACATTCTGAAGCTGCTGCATCTCCAGGCGCTCTGGATTAGATGGCAACTGGCTGACGCTTAACAGTGCCAGTTCACGGGCAATTCGACGAGCTTGCATAAGGGAGGCTTAAGGATCAAGGCTTAAGGATAACGTGATTCAGGACACTGGAGAGCAAAGGGAACAAGCGTTTTCGTCCCCACTTGCCCTAAGAGAAGTCGGAATAAAGGCATTTCAACCCTGCATTAGCAACGGGACAAGGGATTCTCTGCCTCGCTCGCGCCCTTCATACTTTATCTTTTACCCCTCCCACAGGTCTTCTTCTAAGGTGAGCGCCTGCCGATTTTTGTCTAGAAACGGATCAAGTGGATGCTGTTTCGACGCAGGCAGCGATGCCATTTTTGCCGCCTCTGGAGAAACAATGCCGCCAGAAATTACGACTTTGAATGCATCTTCGATCGGCATAGAGAGGTTGATCACAGCATCTTCGGGCACCACTGCATACCAACCTGTCGTCGGATTGGGTGTCGTGGGAATAAACACTCCCAGCATCGGGCTCGAAAAATGGGATTGAAACTCGCCTGTGAGCACACCTGTGACAAAGCCGAGTGCCCAGACTCCCTCACGGGGATACTCCACCAGCACAACCCGTCGAAATTTGTTGCCAGAGTCCTTTAAAAGTGTCTCTAGAAGCTGCTTCAGCGTTTTGTAAACGGAGCCTGCCAGTGGAATTGCTTGTAGCACCCGTTCGCCTAAATCCAGGAGCCAGCGTCCAGCAATGTTGCGCGCCATCAAGCCAATGAGCAGGATGCAAAGCAAGGGCACCATCAAGCCCACGGTCAAATTTAAGACATTAACCAAAAGTGGGTTCAACCCATCAAAAGGGTTGAGTTGCTTGGGAATGCGGGTGAGGAAGTTGATCACCCAGTTTGCGATCGTGAGCGTGAGCCAGATTGTAGTCGCCAGGGGAATCACCACCAGCAACCCGGCAATCAGGTCATTTTTGAAGTCTTGCTTGAGGTGTTGGAGCACAAGTCACCCATTCTCCTGCGATTAGCCGTGAAAACGATCGTAACAAGTCGGACAAACTAAACGAACACGCAACTATTGTGATGGGATCAGCATCAGCGAAGGGGCTGGAACGGCTCCATTAACTAGATTTGTAGAACAGAGAGACTAAGCTCAACGCAAAACAGAGGATGGACGACTGTGAAGCAACTGCCTGCACACCTTACCAAGAATTGTAACGAATTCTGTAAAGAAACATTGCAGTGCCAGAGTGCTGATGCTGTCTTCTAACCATGCCCAATAGCTTGCAATCACTGGCTTGCAATTAGCCATGCAAACGGTCTCACATCAACAGAATACCCTACGTGATTCGGTATCGCACATGACAAATAGTGTTAGCTATTCTGATCCCCAATTTCTTTGATAAATCAGGGATCTGGCTCTATGCAGTTAGGGTAATTGGCTGCGTTGATTTTGGGCAGAGAGGAGATACCGTAATCCAGTCCAACCGATGACAGCATAGCCGAGTGCTAGTACCAGGCTAGCAATGCCGCTCCGTATTCCCGATCGCAGCTTGTTGTCGTTGATCTGGGTTTCGAGTTTGCGCTTATTGTCGCGGATCTGCGTCAATTTCTGATCGCGCTCAGGTGCGATTTGGGCTTCCAGTGCTTTGGGATCAGATTTGAATTTCTGAAGCTCTGCTAATTTTTGTTTTGCTTGCTCTAACTGCGTGCCCTGAAGCTGACCGCTCTGAATCAGCTGATCGATTTGACTCGACTGAGCATCAATCTGGGCTCTAAGTTGCTGTACCTGTCCATCAATCTGGCTTTCGGCCCGGCTAGCATCTTGCGTAATCTGTTTCATCTGATCGTCGGCTGCTGCATTAGTGGCATTAACGCTGAGGGGGATAAACAGCAAAAAGAGTAAGGCTAATAAGCTAGACAGTAAGGCAACACCAAGCTTCAAGCCACGAGACCGCTCTCCAGCAAGAGCAGGCTCTAACGCACTTTCGACCCAGAAGCCGATAAACAGAAAGCCAAAACCCATCATTGGTACAAAGCCGCGATCGATCAGTTGAGTCGTCGTGGTAAACAGCCATTGGCTGTCCTGAAATCTGGTCGATGAGAGCACGACTGCACAGTCGAGCAAGTAAAGCACAATCAGGACAATACCGACGCTTTTAAGAATGAGGGCAGTAAGAGGGGAGGCGTTAGATGTTTTCATCGGCTTCTATAGATTTGATCGGCAGTAGGCTAAAACTGCCCTGGCAACCTCTTATAGTAGACTACGGAACTGGATCTCTCGATGGGTCTGAGTGGGTAAAACCTTGAGTAGCTAAAACCATGAACAAAATTGTAGAAGTGCTACCCGATAAGGACGCACTCATTCAGCGATCGCTGGCGATCGTGCTCGACAAAATCCAGGCGGCGATCGCGGAACGGGGACGCTGCACGATCGCCCTTGCAGGCGGCGGCACACCCAAACCACTCTATGAACAGCTTGCCACACACGATCTTGCTTGGGACAACATCCACATCTTTTGGGGTGATGAACGTTATGTGCCAGCCGACCATCCTGACAGTAACGAAGGTATGGCACGTCACGCCTGGTTAGATCAGGTAGCGTTTCCGCCTGCAAACCTTCACCCAATGCCCACAGCTAACCCTGATCCTGCTGTTTCCGCGAGTCAGCATGAGTCAGAGTTGCAGCAATTCTTTCAGCTTCAGCCTGGTGAGTTTCCCCGGTTCGACATTATCCTGCTGGGCATTGGGGATGACGGACATACCGCGTCACTCTTTCCTCATACAGAAGCGTTGCAGGTTCGTGACCGTCTCGTTACTGTAGGCAACAAAGACGGGCAGCCTCGCATTACCTTTACTGCACCGCTGATCAACCACGCTCGTACTGTCCTATTTGTGGTGGCAGAAGCCAGCAAACGCCCTGCACTGGCACAAATCTTTGCCCCTGTTGCTGATGACAATATCTATCCGGCACGGTTAATTCAGCCAGAAGGAGAACTTTGGTGGCTGCTGGATCAAGCCGCAGGGCAAGACCTCCGCAGGAGTTGATTCAGTCACAAAAACTAGATGACATTAGCCCTGTTCCACAGTAGAACTAGAATAACGAGATGGCGCGTAGCGATCGTCGATCGCTAGTCAGCATAGGGGTTAAAGCTAAAAGCTGATTCAATTGGGTGTTCTGAGGATGGAAATTGATAAAGGGGAAAGAGGTCATGATTGTTTGTCCGAATTGCAATCATCAAAATCCTGATGGCGCAGTTCAGTGTGAAGCCTGCTATACGCCGTTACCTGCAACCATGAGTTGTCCTAACTGCGGTACAACGGTGCAAGCTGATGCTAGTTTTTGTGGTCAGTGTGGTAACGACCTCCGCACTGCTGCCAGCCAACAGTCTGCCGCCATTGCTAGTCCATCGCTGGCTTCAGACACTTCGTCATCAATACCTAGCCTGCTGCCGCTTGATCCTCTGGTACCACCCGATCCCTTAGTCGCTCCACCGCTGCCTCTTCCTAACTCCAGTCCCCCAGCCATGACAGAACCGGTGCAGGCTGCACCTGCTGAATTACCACCGCCAAGCGCGATCTCAGCCGCTGAGCCGTCCAGCTATGAAGTAGCCTCGTCAACGCCAGCAGTATCTAACGCTGGTGGATACGTCTCGACGACCCAGCTACAGCAGCAAACAGCACGCCTTTTGCATCTGCAAACCAGTGCCTCGTTAGAACTGCCGCAAAGCCTTACCGTCGTTCATATTGGCAAACCCAACGAGCGGATTCCGCCTGATATTGACGTGTCTGGGTTTCCGGATTCGGAGATTGTGTCTCGCATCCATGCTGATATTCGGGTTGAGGGTGATGCCTACTATATTGAGGATGTTGGTAGCTCCAATGGCACTTACATTAACAATGTGCCGCTGCCAATGGGCAATCGGCATCGACTGCGACCGGGCGATCGCATTTCACTTGGCAAAGGCGACAAGGTGACATTTCTCTTTCAGCTTTCCTAATGTTTCAACTTTCTTGATGCCTGGTGTTATACGCTAATTTAAGTGATTAGTGTTGCTGGTTCGCTGCATGCACGTGTTGTCTGCTTATCGTCACTGCCTTGATTGTCCATTCAACAGAACGTTCACGCTTTACTTCAGATAGTCGTGTATCGTTAGAGAAACTTGCTATCGATCGCGAAGTCTTTGCTTTCGCCACGGTAAACGCCGAGTCTGCTTAAGGCGCATGGCGGAGCAGTTACATTCTTTGGTCGCACTTCTTGCCACAGGTCATTACTCAGACTTTATACTGCTAGTGTGATTACTCTGACCCTTTTGCATCCGATTCAGTCGATTCCGGTTCAGCACTGGACGTTTGAGCATGAACCTGTGATTCGGATCGGACGATCGACCGATAACCATGTCATTCTCTATAGCGCCGTGGTTTCCCGTCACCATGTCGAATTGCGCCGAGGCGATTCGCAGTGGGAAGTCGTGAGCCTGGGTGCGAATGGCACCTATGTTGATGGCAAGCGCATTACGCAAATGCCGATCGATGGCAGTATCGTGTTTCGACTTGCCCGATCGGGACCCAACATTCAGGTTCACGTTGGCGCTTTGCCTGCTACGGCTGCCAAGCTGCAAAGCAATCTGCCAGCACAAAAGATGAAGCCTCCCCTTGGCGGCATTGCTACTGATGAGGCAGGTGAACCAACCCAATCCGGTGAAGTACCACTGACCAATCTTCCGATCCCTGTGACAAGCCAACCTGAAGAGGAGGAACCGCAGTCTGGAGTTTTAACGCAGCGTTCTACAGCGATGGATGTTGAAAACGAGCCAGATCAGGATAGTTTGTCACCAATTAGCTCAGCCAACTGTACGCATCCACGCGCTCAGGGAAATACGCTGTTTTGCCCCGACTGTGGGCAACCATTGCAGGTAATGCAAACAGTTGGTGATTATCAAGTGGTCAAAACTGTACGCCAGGATGCGATCGGCGTGACTCAATTAGCTTGGCGCAATGGTCAGAACGTCGTTCTGAGAACACTTAAGCCAGAATGGCAACAGCCCGAAACGGTCGAAGCCTTTACACAGCAAGCAAAACAACTGCTGGCGCTGGAGCATCCAGGGTTACCGCACTTTAGTGATTTTTTCGTTATTGAAGGCAAGCCGTATCTTGTGCGAAGTCGAGTTCACGGACAAAGCTTACAGCAACGGGTGAGTCAGCGAGGTACGCCGACGCAAGCAGAGGTAATCGCGTCGATCGTACAAGTGTGTGACACCCTAGACTATCTGCATCAGCAGTCTCCCTCATTGGTGCATGAGGATTTAAAACCCGAAAATCTAATTCAAAACGCAGCGGTAGGCAACCCTACGATCGTTGGCTTTGTCTCCCTCAAGTCTTTAGCGATAGGCGAACAAACTGCCGCTTCACCCTACACGGCACCTGAACAGCGGCAGGGACAAAAAACGGTTGCAGTTGATTTATTCGCCCTGGGACCAATCCTGGTCTATTTGCTGACTGGGGAGTCGCCCAGTGCGTTCTACGCCCAGCGAGAGCAAGGGTTCCGCTTTTACCCGGAGTATGTGCCTGGTTTAGGGGCAGAGTTTGTAACGATCGTCCGTCGCCTTACCAGCCCACAGCCAGAGGAACGTTACGCCTCTGCGAAAGAAGTGGCGGCTGCACTTCTAGACATTTCGATCACTGCGTAGACGCTCTTAACCTTAATTGCCTTTTAGAACCTTATGGTGCTGTGGCTGTTGGTAGGGTAAAGAAAAAGCAGCTACCTTCACCATGAGTGGATTCAAACCGAAGCTGTCCACCCTGGTTTTCAACCAGTAGTTGGCAGAGAGACAAGCCCAGCCCAGTACCTTTGATGTCAGCGCGATCGCGGTGCTGCACCCGATAGAAGCGCTCAAAGAGATGCGACTGGTCAGCAGCGGGGATACCCAGCCCGCGATCGTGCACCCAAACTTCGACCCAATTAGAGTCATGCACGGCTGCACCAACTTTGATCGGGCTGCCAGCAGGAGAGTACTTCAGTGCATTCGACAGTAGATTAACCAACACCTGCGACACTTGCCAGCGATCGCCCCGCACAAGGGGTAGGTCTGGGCTAAGTTGAAAAATGACCTGGTTTGTCTGGAAATCTTTCACCACCGCTTCTAGCAGGCTTGGCAAACAGAGGCTTACAACCTGAGTTTCCAGTGCGCCAGTTTCCAGATTGCGTAGCGCCATCAAATCATGCAGCAAATGCTTCAAGCGGTAGACCTGCTGCTGCACAACATCCAAAAATTCTTCGCGGTGCGCTGCGTCTAGATTGTTTTCTGCCAATAATGGTAAAGAGCCACCCAGAGCGGTCAATGGCGTTGCTAATTGATGCGTTAGTAAGTGCAGGAGCTGCGTTTGCTGTGCAATCTGCTCTTTCAGCATTTGCTGCTCAACCTGCGCTTGCACCAAACGCTCATCGATCGACTGTGACGCAACAGTGTCTGGCTGGCTCGACGAGAAAAACGGTTGGTTGTCTAAAGATGAAGGCATAGGTCAGCTTGAGCTGGAGCAACTTTGAGCCATAGCAATATTGAGTGTCGGTCAACAGTCAGCAAGCGAAAGATTAGTAAGTGAAGCACAAAACTAACACCTGACACTGCAACTATCTTAACATTATGTTACGTAACGCGCTTCTACACAGCCGTAACCGCTCTAAAACCAGACCGTGCTTTCCCGCTTGGGAGCGTACAGCGTGACGTGTGAACGGTAGAAAAGATTGTCATACTCAAGGAAGTTTAAAAAGTCTTCTAGCAATATCGGAATGGGGTGAAAAAGTGATTAAATGAACCGGGATGGCTCTAAGTAGGGTGTCAAATGTGGCTACGTGTCCTGATCAATTTGTTTTCAAAGCGTAGACAAAATTAGTGTACATAGCAGGCTTTAAGCATTTATGCATAGTACGCTGCTCTTGAAGCGGTCAGCGGTCAGACACCAGGCTCAGGAGAGGCTCAAGGCTGAAAGCGACTAGAGGGTACTGTTCACAAATTAAAGAGATTGTTAGATCAATCCTTTCAGTCTGGTTGATTGAATCGTTGGATATATCAAGATGGTTAGCTCAGTTCATAAGATCAAGCAACAACTGGTGAGCCTTTCTGCCATGAACGCCGAGCATGAGCGTATTCTCGCTGCGATCGATGTAGGTACGAATTCCATTCACATGGTTGTGGTACGCATTCAGCCTGCTCTACCTGCGTTTACGATTATTGCGCGGGAGAAAACAACGGTACGACTGGGCGCTCGTGACAAGCAAACAGGCAATCTCACCGACGCTGCGATGGCACGGGCAATGGATGCCCTTAAGCGCTGTCAGGAGATTTCCAAAAGCCTGAACGCTGAGCAAACGATCGCGGTCGCTACTAGCGCTATGCGTGAAGCACCCAACGGGCGCAGCTTTTTGCAGCAGATCGAAGCCGAATTAGGGCTGTGGATTAACCTCATTTCGGGTCCTGAAGAAGCGCGTCGGATCTATCTGGGCGTGCTGTCGGGCATGGAGTTTAGCGGTCAACCTCATGCCATCATTGATATTGGCGGTGGCTCGACTGAGTTGATTCTAGGTGATGGGCACGAACCCCGCACCCTCAGCAGTACCAAAATTGGTGCAGTGCGGCTTACGGCTGAACAAATCACCACTGACCCGATTAGTAACAGCGAGTTTCAGTCGCTCCAAGCCTATATTCGCGGGATGCTAGAACGTCCGATCGAAGAACTGCAAGCTGGTCTAGAAGTCGGTGAACATCCTCGGCTCGTCGGCACATCAGGTACGATCGAAACCCTGGCAATGATCCATGCCCGCGAAAAAACGGGTGCTGTGCCATCACCACTGAATGGCTATGAGTTTAGCCTTAGAGACTTACGAGAGATTGTCGATCGCTTGCGTCGTCTATCAGTTGCAGAGCGGGCTGAAATTCCGGGCATCAATGAGCGCCGTGCCGAAATTATCTTGGCAGGGGCACTTATTCTTCAAGAAGCGATGACGCTGTTGGGGATGGAGTCGATCGTCATTTGTGAGCGATCGTTGCGAGAAGGTGTCATTGTTGATTGGATGCTGACTCATGGACTGATCGAGGATCGCTTGCGCTATCAAGGTTCTGTCCGCCAGCGCAGCGTGCTCGAAACTGCCATCAAATACCAGGTGAAGCTAGACTACGGCGAACAGGTAGCAGACTTTGCGTTGAGCCTATTCGACCAAACTCAGGGCAGCCTGCACAGTTGGGGACAAGAAGAACGGGAACTGCTGTGGGCAGCCGCTATTCTGCATAACTGCGGGCACCATGTAAGCCACTCCTCTCATCACAAACACTCCTACTACCTGGTTCGTAATAGTGACCTGCTTGGCTATACCGAAACCGAAATCGAGACGATCGCCAACCTTGCTCGCTATCATCGCAAAAGTGCGCCCAAGAAAAAGCACGAAAGTTACCGCAACCTGACCAGCAAACGGTATCGTCGCGTGGTTGATCAACTTAGCGCCTTGCTGCGTCTTGCTGTCGCGCTCGATCGTCGCCAGATTGGTGCTATTAAACGTGTCGTCTGCCAACCCCATTCCGAAACGCAGGAATTCTGGCTGCTCATTCAGCCAACGAAGCCCGATGATGATTGCGCCCTAGAACTCTGGAGCCTCGACTATAAAAAAGGTAGCTTTGAAACCGAATTTGGGTTGAAGTTAATACCTGTTTTAGAAGCAACATCGGTAGAGATAGCACCAATAGGAGCATACTAGCGGCTCATTGCTAGTTTTTAGTTAGTGAGCCTACTGCTCGAGACTGCCATCAGCCCACGCAACGGACTTAACTAACGCCCACAAATAGGTCATCAAAACTCTTAGCAGGCGCATCCGCTTTAGCCACAATCTCGACAATTTTGTTGCGTGCAGATGGTGAGAAAAGTGCCTCCACACAGGTCTTAGCTACTTTGGTACGAGGAATGCTGCCATCAAATAGGGTGTCAGCAGAGGACATTACGACAGCATCCGTGTTGTCTTCATTCTTTAACCCACCGGGACGGACGATCGTGTAAGTTAAGCCGCTTTTTTGTAGATATTCCTCTGCCTGTTTCTTCCAAACCAAAATGAGAAAAAAGAGGTTCAAGGGATGCAGCAGTTTCGATGTACAGAGAGAGGAAACAAACACAAACTGCTCAATTTGTTTTTGCTTAGCAGCCTCGACTAAATTTTTTGTGCCTTCATAGTCAACTTTGTATGGGGCGGTCGGATCAAACCCTGGCTTTGCTCCAGTAGCGCAAAGAACAACAGTGCTATCCCCTATGGCACTAGCTAACGTTGTAGGGTCTAAAACATCACCTACGACCAATTCGGCTTCTGTTGGCAAGATGGAGCGGGCAGCGGTTAAATCACGCACCAGAGCACGCACTGGGATACCTCGCGCTACCAACTCTGTCACAATACGTTGTCCTGTCTGCCCTGTAGCTCCAGCGACAAATGCTTTCATGCTCTTGCTCCTTGTAGTCGTCAACGTGTGCAGTCTAAAAAAGGACTATGACCTGAGAAACCACAGAATAGGGGCTAGAGAACTCGGATTTCATCTATGTCTGGTATGAAATCCAGCACGCCGCTTCCTAGGTAAGCACCTCAGTCCCACAACGGCAACCAAAGTTAAAGCCGCTTCACTGCTGCTAATTTAGTCTAAGACCTGTTCAAGGCAAATTTAGGACGATCGCCCTGCCTTTTGAATCATGTAGTGAGCGCTTCAAGAGTCTCCCCTACGTTCGCTTTGCATCAGGCTCCATACAAGAGTTATCGATCGCTCTATGCCGATAAAGCTAGCGTACAAAGAGACTCATTACCGTAAACTGATGGCAGGCTGTCTCTATAGTAGTGCTATGTTAAAGAATGTGAAGCGTTTTTGCCCCTCTGGTACATGGCGTAATAGCTGTATTGGTTAGCCAGAGCCGTTATTAATCGTCGAGCGTAGCTTTCACTTCTACAAGGGTCTACTTTATACACTGATTGATATTCGATAAACTTTTTGAGAAATCCGTAAAACCTCGGTGAGAGCGTGAGGGCTAAAGGGGCAGTATAGACCCAAGGCATACAGCAATCAACGTCGAGCCGATTATCATGCAGTCACACTCTACTGGATTCTCATCCGCTAAGATCTCTGATGGCTCACTCCACACTACATCGGTCATCCCAGAGACGCATTACCAGATGACAGAGGACTCTACTCAACATCTCACTGAACCGACCCAGTTTCGCACCCATTTTGTGGATTGCATGGAGATGCCCGCCGAAATGCAAACGGTAACTGAGTATTTTGATGCTCATTCCGATTGGTTTCGTAACTGTGCTCAACCAATGGTTGCAGAACCACTAGGTGATAATGGCTATGCCCTGGTGATTGGTCGTTTTGGTTCACATGGTTATCAGGTGGAGCCAAAAATCGGACTGCACTTGCTGCCTGAAGATCATCGAGTCTACCGGATTGAAACCATTCCTATTCCTGGCTATGTCACCCCGGGCTATGACGTTGATTTTCAAGCAGCGATGAAACTGATCGAAGCAGGGGCAGATGCGTCTTCTCCTACAAGCGATCGCACTAGCAAACTTTCTACCCCAGTGACGCGCGTTGAATGGCAGTTAGATCTAACCGTGTCGATTCAGTTTCCACGGTTTATTCAGGCATTGCCCAAGTCGTTGGTTCAAAGTACCGGCGATCGCTTACTCCGCCAAATCGTGCGTCAGGTGTCCAATCGTCTCACTCGCAAGGTGCTAGAAGACTTTCACAAAACGCATGGGTTACCCGCTCCCAAACTTGCCAAGCGGTGGTTTTTCCAAAAGTCGGATGACTGCCTGGAAGACCCGTCGGGCGATGAGCATTCGGTTTAGATCGGGTGTAGCCGTCTGCTAGTTTAGTGTTGATCAATTTAGCGATCGCTTACAGTTAGCCGCTCTACGCCGAGTCGCAACACTGACAAACCCAGGATGATCAAGAACATCACTAAACCGATTGTGCAGGCGTAACTCATTTCCAGGCTCTGAAACGCTTGCTCATAGACGTAATACACGATCGTCTTAGAACTGTTGCGCGGACCACCCTGCGTCATGATGTAGACTTCTTCAAAGACTTTAGTGGCAGAAATAGCAGAAATGACCGCCACCAGTAATAGGTATGGCTGCATCAACGGGACGGTAATGTCCCAATGTTTTTTGATGCCATCGGAACCGTCGATCGCCGCCGCCTCATACAAATCTTCAGGGATTGCCTGCAAGCCCGCTAGGTAAATCACCATGTAGTAGCCCAAGCCTTTCCAAATAGTTACAACCATCACGCTGAAGATTGCCCATTTGGGGCTAGTAAGCCAGGGAATGCCTGCTGAGAGACCCAGTAGCTTTAGTAGTTGATTGAGCAAGCCGTTGTCAGCATAGAGCCATTTCCAGGCGATACCCGCTACAACCATTGAAATCACGACGGGGGTATAAT
The DNA here is from genome assembly GCF_014695795.1 of Phormidium sp. FACHB-592. Taxonomy (NCBI): domain Bacteria; kingdom Bacillati; phylum Cyanobacteriota; class Cyanophyceae; order Oscillatoriales; family Oscillatoriaceae; genus Phormidium; species Phormidium sp. FACHB-592. The sequence goes on along the minus strand of NZ_JACJOZ010000016.1, from coordinate 73,514 downwards.
ATGCCACCCGAAACCAGCGGATGCCGCGTAGCTTTTGGTTCACTAAAATTGCCAAGCCCAACGGTAGCATCACCAGAATGGGAACTACGCCCACCAGATACAGCACCGTGTTGTGAAAAGTCTCCCAAAAGACGCGATCGCCCCACAGACGACGAAAATTCTTCAGCCCAATCCATAGAGGTGGCTGCGTCAAATCAAAGTCGTAGCGCGTAAAACTAAGGTAGAACGCCTGTAGCGCTGGATAAAACACGGTCAGGCTGAGAACCACCAGAGCAGGCAGCAAAAAAAGGTAAGGCGTGAGCCGCTGTAACAGTAGGCTCCGATCCTTCAGCATCCATTTGGGCATTGCGGCGTGAGTGGCAAACGATAAGCAGGTCTAGCTCATCATAAGGGGAATGGGGAGTGGGGAGTAGGGAGTGGGGAAAGGCAAAAGGTAAAAGGCAAAAATAGGGAAGTTTTGAAATTTGAGTTGATGCTGTACTGCTTCCCCTGCTTCCTTTGCTTCCCCTGCCGCCCTTGCTTCCCCTGCCGCCCTTGCTACTGGCTTCTGCTTCCTTTTCCGCACTAAACCAATGCCTCCAGAGGCTTCCAGGCTTCTAAACCTTTGAGAACGTCAGCAGCAGTAGCTGTCCAACCGACGATGCCGCCTTGAGCGCGCACCATTTCTAGCGTGGCTTGCTTAAATTCAGGGAAGTAGCTTTCGGTGCAGTCTTCGACCATAAGGCACTCGTAGCCGCGATCGTTGGCTTCGCGCATGGTTGTTTGTACACACACTTCTGTCGTCACGCCTGTGATGAATAGATGGGTAATGCCTTGCGCTTTCAGCATGGACTCCAGATCAGTGGCGTAGAAAGCCCCTTTCCCCGGCTTGTAGATGACTGTTTCGTTGGGCAGTGGAGCGAGTTCGGGAATAATGCCATTACCAGGTTCGCCTTTGACTAAAATGCGCCCCATCGGTCCTTTGCTGCCGATCGTTAGCTCACCTTTACCACGCTTGATTTTGGATGGCGGACAGTCAGAAAGATCAGATTGATGACATTCGATTGTGTGAAAAATCGGTAGTTCTAAGGCACGAAACCCTTCAATCAATTGTTTAAGCGTGGGGACGATTGTCCGTAGCAAGCTAACATCGTTTCCTAAAATATCGCCAAAACCACCTAGTTCCATAAAGTCTCGTTGCATATCAATGACAATGAGCGCAACATTTCCAGAAGCAGGCAATTCGTAATCGTAAGGTTGGGCAGAAATTGTAACCATAGTTGTTAGTTCTTGGTTGTTAGTTGTTGGGCAACAATCTGCGATCGACATCCGTTGACTTTAAGTTCTTAGTTCTTCTAACAACTAAAAGCCAACAATTAACAATTTTTTCAGCTAATTGCTGACAGCTAAACGCTGAATGCTTCTAGTGCCCTGCCATACTTTGACCGATCGACGCAAAATCAGCATCCTCGATCTTACTTTCATAGGCAAAGGTGCCGCCGCTGATGACAAAAATGCGATCGGAGAGCTTCAGCAATTCATCCAAATCTTCACTCACTAGCAACACAGCAACACCTCGATTACGGGCTTCGAGAATTTGTCCGTGAATGTAGTCCACCATGGCAAAGTCCAGACCAAAGCAGGGGTTAGCGGCAATGAGTAACTTGATGTGATCTTCGGACAGTTCGCGTGCCAGGACAGTTCTTTGAACGTTACCACCAGAAAGGTTGCCGACAGGCGTATCTGGCGAAGGTGTTTTGATTTTGAAGGAACCGATTAAGCCCACCGCCATCTCGCGGATTTTTTTAAAGATAAGCAGGATGCCTTTTGCCTGGGGTGGGCGATCGAAGGTACGCAGCGCCAGGTTCTCAGCCACGCTCATATGGGCTACACAGGCATTACGGAGAGGTTCTTCCGGCAAAACAAACACGCGATTCTTGAACATTTCAGCGCGAGTCATCTTGTAGATTTTGCCATCGACCAGCACTTCACCAGCAGTCGCCGGACGCTGACCTGCCAGCACCTCTACGAGTTCGCGCTGACCGTTACCAGAAATCCCTGCGATCCCCACTACTTCACCACTGTGGACGGTCAAATTCACGCCACCAACAGCTTCTAAACCATTGTCTTTGTTTGCATGAAGATTTTTGATCTGAAGTACCACAGCAGGATCACTATGAATGGTTTTCTCAACCTTTTGTGGTTCTCGTTTTTCACCCATCATCATCTCCGCCATTTCAGAGACGGTCATGTCTTTTACTCTGCCATTACCTGCAAATTTGCCCTTGCGAAGCACTGTAATTTCATCTGCAAACGCAGTGACTTCGCGGAATTTGTGGCTGATCATTAAAACGCTCAATTTGCCGTCCGTCACCTGTTCTCGAATCAAACCCAGCACTTCATCGGCTTCGGCAGGCGTAAGGACAGACGTTGGTTCGTCCAGAATGAGAATCTTGCTTTGAAGATACAGTTGCTTAAGGATTTCGAGTTTCTGCTTCTGCCCTGCTGCAAGCTGAGCGATCGTCATTTCAAGGGGCACTTTGAAGGGTGCAGTTTCCATAAACGCGGTCAGCGCTTCAAACTCTTTCTTCCAGTTAATGATGTTGGTGTGGTCAAAACGAGATAAGACCAGGTTCTCAGCCACCGTCATAGCAGGAACGGACGTAAAGTGCTGATACACCATGCCAATGCCATAAGTATGAGCATCACGCGGGCTACTGATTGTCCGCGCTTGACCATCAATCCGCACTTCACCCGTGGTTGGAGTGTAGAAGCCCATAATGCACTTAACGAGCGTACTTTTGCCGGCACCGTTTTCTCCCAGCAGCGCATGAAAGGTTCCAGGCTTCAACTTCATCGAAACAGCTTCCAACGCTGTGAACGAGCCGAACCGTTTGGTCATACTGACTACTTCCAGGTCAGGCGGACTCATTAGGGCATGGGCGTTGTTCGTTGAAGTACGGGTCAAAGGGTCTGCAACTTCTGTCATGCTGCCTCCTGGAGATGTAAGCTTGCTGATGCTGGATGGATGATGAATAACTTAGTGGGGCACGATCGCCTTAAGTACTAATCGCCTTAGCCATTAATAGTGCCCAGAGCGCCTGGTGCCCCAGACAGCGTCTTCTTAGGGGAGCAGGTGATGATCATAATCAGCAACGTCAAAACATACGGTGCTGCGTTAAACAGGTAACGTCCTTGCTCAATACCGACTGATTGCAATGCGGGACCCACCGCTTGAGCACCGCCAAAAAAGAGAGATGCCCAGAGGCACTGAATGGGGTTCCAGCGGGCAAAGATCACGAGTGCCACTGCCATCAACCCCTGACCGCTAGAAATACTTTCAGACCACAAACCCGGATAGTAAAGGGAGAGCGATGCACCCCCAATACCGGCGAGAAAGCTGCCCGCTACAATGCAGAGCATCCGCACCTTAGAAATGGACATTCCCATCGCCAGCGCTGCATCGGGACTATCGCCAACCGCACGAATGAACAGCCCCCAGCGCGTAGACTTGAAAAACCAAAACATGAGGGGAGCGATCGCCACACCCAGGACAAACAGCGGGCTGATTTTGAGAGCAGACTGCACGGCGGGAATATTACTCCAGTTACCGAGGTCGATCGTGGGCAGCGGTGGGGCTTTGGGCTGAATAAACGGCTTGCCTAAAAAGAACGCAATCCCACTGCCAAAAATAATCATGGCGATACCAACTGCGATGTCATTTACCTTTGGCTGTTGCGATAGCCAGGCATGAATGAAGCCCAGCCCCATACCAGCAAGACCTGCCACTAAAACGCCAATCCAGGGAGACAGCGCAGCACCCACCTTATCTTCTAGCAGGTAGGAGACAGCATAGGCGCTCATTGCTCCTGTCAGCAGTGTTCCTTCCAGTCCCAGGTTGATCTTGCCGCTCTTTTCAGTCAGACACTCGCCCAGACTCACAAACAGGAAGGGGGCACTACCCCGCAGCGTACCTGCAAAAACCCCCAGTACTACACCCCATGCGCCTAATGCTTCCGTTGCCATGACAGTACTCCGAACAAGGTTGATGAAATGAGAAAAGGATGAAGGCTAAAGTATGAAGGCTAAAATTTTTAGCTTTTAGCTTTCATCCTTTGCTCCTAAAGCGTTGCCGCTGTTGCCGTCGCGGGTGGCGTGCCTTTTAACTCTGGCTCTTTGAAAAGCTTCAGCCGTCCGTAGAGCGACTCGCTGTAAAGAACGATGATGAACACGATGCCTTGAAAGACCAAAACGGTGGCATCGGGCATGTTGAACGATCGCTGGAGTGCGCCGCCGCTAGCGATGATGCCACCTAACAAAACCGCGACCAGACCAGCCGCCAGGGGATTGTAACGGGAAACAAAGGCAACCAGAATGCCTGCATAGCCGTAGCCTGCGACGATCGAGGCATTTGCCTGACCCTGAACGGCTGCAACCTCAACCATGCCAGCCAAGCCCGCGCAGGAGCCTGCCAGAAAGCAGATGATAATGGTGAGCTTGCCAACAGGTAGCCCAGCAATACGAGCGGCTTTGACGTTGCCACCGGCAGTACGGGCAGCAAACCCAAAGGTTGTGTGTTGTATCAAGAAGTAGGCGATCGCGCACGCAATGATGCCGTAAATCAAGCCGTAGTGAATCCGAGTTGAGAAAATATTCCCAATCTGGTAAAGCTCTGGAATGGGAAAGCTAGAGGGCTTGTTCAGCGATGCCGGGTCTTTCATCGGACCCTCGACTAGGTGGTTGAGCAGGGCGATCGCGATGTAATTCATCAACAGGCTGCTGATGGTTTCGTTGACGGCTCGGTAGTGGCGCAACGCACCGACGATCGCAATCCATATGCCACCAAAGAGAATGCCACCTAGTGCCATCCCAAGCTGCACCACAAGCGGCGGCAAGCCCAGAAGGTTCTGCACCTGATCGGGTGACGGCAGCACAGTACCGTAGGACAACAAAAGCCCGAAGATGGCAGCGCCAATCCCACCCATCACTAAGGCACCCTCGTTGCCGATCACCATCAGCCCTAGACGAGCAGGCAAAGCCGTACAAAGGGCAGTCAGCATCAATGGTGCAGCGCGTAACAATGTGCCCTGAAAAGAACGCCAGTTGCCAAACGCTGACTTGTAAATTGCGCCATAAACGAGAAAAGGATTTTTGCCACAGATGGCACAAAAGACCCCAAACAGAACCAGTGCCACTACCAACGCACCCACGGGGATGCAAATCGACTCAGCGGTCGATCGCCAATTAGAACGACTCAGTGCCATCAGTTAACTTACCTTCCCAATAACACCTTCAGCCAACCAATTGATTTCAGTCGGTGCCACATCCGTGACTTTGTAAGAGGTGCCTGCTGGAATCTTCACTGCACCCGTGTTGTCCTTGATCGAGCCTTTGTAGACTGCGAGGGATTCATCGACAATCTTCGCTTTCGTCGCGTCAACATCCGTTTTGATGGCGGCTGACACGGCTGGACCAAACGTTGCCAGACTAATGAAATCTTCCTTCAAACCACCAATAACCTGATGCGGAATGCCGCCATTCATCAAAGTTTTGCCTGCTTTGAGCAACTCAACATATTGCTTATGGATTGTTGCCCAGTTGTACATCGTGCCAGTCAGATAGCCCTTAGGAGCCAGCGCTGATTGATCAGAGTGGAGACCGGTCGAAAAAATGCCGCGTTTCTCAGCCGTTTCGATGACTACTTTAGGGCTGTCTACGTGTACGCCGACAACATCCACACCCTGGTCTGCTAGAGAGTTAGTGGCTTCTGCTTCTTTCACTGGCAGTGACCAATCGCCTGTAAAGATCACTTGCAACTTGAGATCGGGCTTGATGCTGCGGGCACCCAGGATAAAGCTGTTAATGTTCCGCAAAACCGGATTGATGGGTTTCGCGCCAACGAAACCCAGTTTGCCTGTCTTAGTCGCTTGGGCAGCGATGCGTCCAGCGAGGTATTGCCCCTCGTCGAGCAACGCAAAATAGCTGCCAACGTTGTTTGGCAAACCTTCTTTCCAGAGCGTACCAGAGTGGAGAAACTGCACTTCTGGATAGTCTTTAGCGACAGCTAAGACATGGGGATCGAAATAGCCAAACGAGGTAGGAACAACGACGGTTGCTCCATTCTGGTCAATCATGTTCCGCATGACTTCCTGAACTTCTTTGGTTTCAGGTACGCTTTCCTGCTCCACAATTTTGATGCCAGGGATGCTGGCGATCGCAGCGGCACCCTTTGCCTGCGCCTGATTCCAGCCGTAGTCATCTTTAGGCGCGTTGTAGATAAAGCCAATCACGATCGGCTTGTCGGCAACGGGGCTGGCTGTACCACCGCTACTTGCTTGCGTTTGAGGCGTTTCGGAGGAGCATCCAGTCCATAACTTAGATGTAGCACCAAAGGCAGCAGTTGCCATCAAACCCCGAATCACCTGGCGACGGGGAACATATAAAGGTCTTTTCGTGGTCACGTTCTGAATTCTCCTGAGAAACAGTGGTGGTGGGGGCTATGAAGGCGCAACAAACAAAGTTTAGTGAAGGGGCGATCAGGAAGGCTGTAGCAGCAATTAATCAGCTAATAGTAGTGAAGTTGTTTGTCAGCCTATGAGAAAAAAAAACCTCGATATGTGCCAGATTTTACAGTTAGCGGTTCCAGCAGGGTTCGTTAAAGGTGTGTATAAAGTGAGAAGAATGTCATTAGTATGACAAAGCGGAGAGCCGGAAGCTCATAGGATGTGGAAGCGAAAAGCAACGACACTAGAGATTTAAGTGGTCTTTCGGTTTAGTCTGCCAGCACTTTAACAGCCAGAACGACTGCTGGGACCACCTGTAACAAACAGTTGAGAAACCAGCTCAGAACCGTTTTTGAACCACGATCGCTTTCTTTGCAATTGCACTGACGCACCTGCTAACAGCTCAAGAGTTGTTTACCAAACGGTAAGACATTGAAAAATTGTTTGTTTTGGGGGCGTTTGTTCAGCTATGACTGCTGATGAAGCACTCAGACTTGTCGAAGACATTTTAAGCGACGAAGGTTTGAGCCGCTTGCAGGCGATCGTGCTTCGACAAACGTGGGACGAGCTGTCGTATCAAGAGATTGCCAAAGATGCAGGCTACGAAGTTGGCTATATTAAACAAACTGGCTCCCACCTCTGGCGATCGCTCTCAAACGCGTTAGGAGAGAAGGTTAGCAAGAGTAATCTTCACGTCACTTTAAAACGATATGTGGGGCAGGAGGCAGGAGGCAGAAGGCAAAAGGCAGAAGGCATCGGTCAGTCTTTAGCGGTCAGCGGTCAGCGGTCAGCGGTTAGCATCAACTCAGAACGCTCTAGCGCAGCGGCGCAAAGCGCGACTCAAAACTCAGAACTCTTCCCACTCTCTACTCCCCACTCCCCACTTCCTCACACTGACTGGGGCGAAGCCAGCGATGTCTCGGTTTTTTATGGGCGATCGACTGAGCTGACGACGCTAGAACGGTGGGTAATGACTGATCGATGCCGTCTAATTGGCTTGTTTGGGATGGGCGGTATCGGCAAAACGTCCTTGTCTGTACGGTTGGCAACGCAAATTCAGGATGAGTTTGAGTATGTGATTTGGCGATCGCTCCGCAATGCCCCACCTATTCGCAGTTTGCTTAACGATCTCCTTCAGCTTGTTGCCAATCAAGCAGTGCAAGCCCTCTTGACGGACACCGAAACGCTAGATCAGCAGATCTTGCGGCTCTTGCAGTCTTTAAGGGTGCATCGCTGCCTATTGGTTTTGGATAATGCCGAAACGGTCATGCAAGCGGGCGATCGCGAGGGTGGCTATCAGCCAGGGTACGAAGGCTATGGTCAGCTTTTGCGCTGCGTTGGCGAAACCCCACATCAAAGCTGTCTGCTAATTACTAGCCGCGAAAAACCGAAGGGGTTTGCTCCTAGAGAAGGTGATAGCTTGCCAGTGCGATCGCTTCAGCTTTCTGGTTTACCCCCCGCCATTGGACGCGAACTTTTAAGCGTCAAAGGTACATTTTCTGGTTCTGCGGTCGAATGGCAAACGCTGGTCAACCACTATGCAGGTAATCCCTTAGCGCTGAAAATTGTAGCAACGGCGATCGCCGATTTTTTTGATGGCAATCTCACGCAGTTTCTAGATTTTTCTCAGCAAGGCAGCTCTGTGTTTGGCGATATTCGAGACTTGCTAGCACGCCAAATCGGTCGCCTGTCAGACCTCGAGCAGCAGGTCATGCTCTGGCTCACCATCAACCGTGAACCCGTGCTTTTTGCCGAACTCCAGTCAGACTGCTTGTCCCTTAGTTCTCCTTCTCACCTGCTTGATACCCTCACTGCGCTAGAACGCCGCTCTTTAATTGAGAAAAACGGTAATCGCTTCACACTGCAACCAGTCGTGATGGAGTATATGACTGAGCGACTGATCGAGGGCGTGTATGAGGAGATTAAAGGGATAGAAACTGGGTCCTGGGGAGTTGAAGTGATTGGCTCCATCGGTGAAGTAGGCGCTAATCACCTTAGAGAAAGAGAGACAGGAACCGAAAATCAACTCAAACATCCCTTCGGCTCAAGCTCAGGTCGCAAGCAAAACTCAAAACTTCCCGCCACACCCTTACTCCGCTCTCATGCGTTGATCAAAGCACAGGCGAAAGATTACGTGCGTGAAACGCAGATACGCTTGCTGCTCAAGCCGATCGTCGATCGTTTCCTTACTACCAGCACTCGACTGGAGCTAGACCATTGCCTGATGCAGCTCATAGAGAAAATGCGAGGCAAACCACCCCAAACAATCGGCTATATCGGTGGCAATGTCATCAATCTGCTCTGCCAGCTCCAGACTGTGCAAAAGGATGGCGCTCAACCCGGCAAGACCTTGCGCGATCGTGACTTTTCCCATCTCACCCTCTGGCAAGCCTACCTGCAAAAAGTAAACCTGCATGGCACCAATTTTTCTTACTCTGATCTCAGTCAGTCTGTTTTTACCGAAACCTTCAGCCAAATTCTAGCGGTTGCCTTTAGCCCTGATGGCAAACTGCTGGCAGCGAGTGATATTAGCTATGAAGTCCATATCTGGCGAGTTGCAGATGGCAAAAAGCTCCTGACTTGTAAAGCTAAAGACGGATGGGCATGGTCGGTTGCTTTTAGTCCCGACAACTGTCTGCTTGCCAGTAGCGCTAACGGCACGATTCACCTGTGGGATCTGCAAACAGGCGAATGCGTGCAGACGCTTAAAGGTTACACCAGCCGCGTCTTTTCTCTAGCGTTTAGCCCCACTGGCACCCATCTTGCCAGCGGTAATGAAGATCCACAGATCCACATTTGGCACGTAGCCACTGGCACACTCACTGCTGTTCTCTCAGACCACACCGACGAAGTGCATTCCGTTGCCTTTAGCCCCGATGGTCGCCTACTTGCTAGCGGCAGCTACGATCGCACCATCAAATTATGGGATGTCTCAGCGTTGGGTAATCAATGGTCAGCGGTCAGCCATCAGCCATCAACGCTCAGTAGTCAGGGAAATCAAGACCCAGCAGAGCCTTTACCACGCAGTAATAATCCCCTCACCGTTGCGCCCCTTCACCCCTCGCTCTTTACCCTTACTGGACACACTGACTGGATCTGGTCGATCGCCTTCAGCCCAGATGGTCAAGTGTTGGCAAGCAGCAGCAGCGATCGCACCATCAAACTGTGGGATGTCCAAACACAACACTGCTACAAAACACTCGTTGGGCATGCAGCAGCCGTACGATCGCTTGCCTTTGCTGCCCCCACTAGTGATCGGGCGGGTACTTGGCTAGTTAGCGGGAGCGACGATCGCACCATCCGCTTATGGAACCATAGCGGCGATTGTCTGCGGGTCTTGCAAGGGCACACCAGTTGGATTTCTGCCGTCGCGTTTAGCCCTGATGGTTGCCTTCTAGCTAGTGGTAGCGAGGATCAGTCCGTGCGGCTTTGGGACAGCCAGACGAACCAATGCTTACGGTTGCTGCAAGGTTATAACAGCGGCGTTTGGTCGATCGCCTTCAGCCCCAATGGTCAAACCCTAGTCAGTGGTGGGCAAGATCGGCTGATTCGACTTTGGAATCTGGCAGGAATCAGGAGGCAGGGAGCAGAGGCGGCGGAGGGAGCAAGGGCGCAACCTACCCACTCGCCTCATACTCTCACCGGACATACCAGTTGGGTCTGGTCAGTTGCCTTTAGCCCAGATGGTCAAGCCATTGCTAGCGGCAGCGAAGATGGCACGGTGCGCTTGTGGGATGTTTCTCAGCTTGGCAGCCAACAAGTAACCAGGAAGAACTTGTCTCTTCACTCCCTTATCCCTTCACCGCCTTACTCCTCACCCCTTACCCTTACCGGACATACTCACGCGGTCTGGTCGGTTGCCTTTAGCGCTGATGGTCAAAGTGTCGCTAGCGGTAGCCTGGATGGTACGATTCGCCTCTGGTATCAACCGTTTGGCGCTTGTCATCACAGTTTAAAGGGACACGAGAGCGGAGTCTGCGCGGTTGCTTTTGCGCCTGCGTTCCCTGTAATGGCATCTAAAAAAGCTGCTGTGGCAAGGCACGATCGCCAACTTCTGGCTAGTGGCAGCCAAGACCAGACCATTCGCCTCTGGGCAGTAACAACTCAAGCGCCTGTGCTGGATGCAGTAACCGGATCAGCTAGCGTTGCCGTGCTGCCTCTCAACACACTGCATGGTCATACAGGTTGGATTCGCTGTATTGCGTTTAATGCCAATGGCACGCTGTTAGCAAGTGGTGATTCTAACGGCATCGTCATTGTGTGGGAAATCGCAACGGGCGATCGTCTGCAAACCTTTCAGGCACACTCGAATCTGGTGCTGGCTGTGACCTTTAGTCCGGACGATCGCGTACTTGCCAGTAGTGGTGGTGATGGCATCATCAAGTGCTGGGATCTTTCAGACATCAACCACCAGCCGCCAGCATTAACTCAAAATACTCCTCATGCCTCTCCCTGCACGCCTCTCCCCGCACCTCCCTTGCTCCAAACTTTCTACGGACATCAAAACTGGGTACGTTTTCTTGCTTACAGCCCTGCTGGTGTGCTGGCAAGCTGTAGTCAGGATGGCACAGTAAAACTATGGGATGAGCAAACGGCAACGTGTTTAGAAACATTGAGGGTGGAGAGACCGTATGAAAAGGCTGATATTACAGGGGCGACAGGGTTGACTGCCGCTCAGAAAGAGACGTTAAAGCTACTAGGAGCGATCGACCATGCTGCTGCACCAGAACCTCTTGGCAGCAATGCCCCATACCGTTAACCCGTTACCTGATCGCGGCATCACTGACTCCCTTCCTGACTCAATGACTGTCTACAACGAACGACAATGAAACGAAGACTTTTGCTGACGATCGCATTGATTGCATTGTGCCTGACGACCTTTATCCTGGCTGTTAACGATCGCCGCCAGTTGGCAACGGCTCAAGATGGTACGCCTACATCCACGTTGGCTCCAGCAGCATTGCGATCGGGGTACGCCTCCACTGCTTGCCTCATACAGCCGACAAAAGGAACGGCACGCGCACGGAGACAAGAAATGTTGCAGCGTCGGGCGCAACTGCTTGCCAGCGGCTCTTTCCCTCTGTCACGCTTTCGGCAAGAGTTTAACAGCGCATCTTTGGTGAACGATAAAGCAATGCCAGGAACTGATCCAGTCTCTAACGGCTATGCGCCCCGTGAGGAAATTGCCTTTGTTGATCCGACAAACTATGGCGATCGCTATCTCGCTGATGTCAATGGTAACCCTGCCACTCTAGAGCCGATCGTTGTTCTACACGAAACTGTTGGCTCTGCCAGCAGTGCCCTCAACCTTTTTCGGGCGTTCCATCCGAATGATAATGATCAGGTCAGCTATCACGCTTTAATCAAGCTGGATGGCACGGTTGTTTATCTGGTGCCACCCGACAAACGGGCATATGGCGCAGGTAATTCTGTTTTTATGGGTACGTCTGGGGCTGAAACGGTAAAAACCAATGCCAAGTTTCCTGGATCGGTCAATAATTTTGCTTACCATATCTCTCTCGAAACGCCCTATGACGGCAGCAATAACGGTTATTCTCACAGTGGTTATACGCTAGCCCAGTATCAAGCTCTTAGCTGGTTAGTTGCCAAAACAGGGGTTGCTGACGAGAGAATTACAACGCATAAAGCAGTCGATCGCTCACGATCGCGCATCGATCCCCGCAGCTTTAGCGATACCACCTTTTTCTCATTGCTGAACGCACAGCCTCGCAGGGCTGAAATTGCGATTCGTTGTACTCCTCCTGTATAGCTCCTTTAGCCCTTAGCCTTCTGCCCTCTGCCCTTAGCCTTCTGCCTTCTAAAACTAGTAGCTCAGGCTGAAATTAAACCCGTTATCCTGAGCATAGGCGTGAGCTGCAAATCCAGTTGAGCGATGAGCAGATTGCTATCGCCGAGCCGCTGCACCTGTTGATCTGCGCCAGCCAGCTTAAAAAGCGCCCAGCTGAAATCGGAGCATCTTCGGTCACGCTGAGAATGCCTATAACAAAAGGATGAAGGATAAGGGATGAATAGAAGCCTTTGCTCAAAGAAAGCTTCAAGGTTTACGTCTGTTCTGACGCTCTCTTCGACTGCTATAGCCCCAAACTAAATTGCGATCGTCATTGGGGTTTTTGGTTCTGTTGATTTTGACACAATCACATAGATGCTGCCTTATTTCAAAGTGTAAGTATTTGTTGGTTAGCGATAGGGGATGGGCAACTTAGTTCTATAGAACACCTGCACAACTAAAAAATGTTTGCTCCTCAACCACTATTCAAAGAAGAATTGCAGAATCAGAAACTACAAACCACTGTTAAAACGAAAAGCTCACTTGCTCGGCGCACACTTATTCAAATTGCGGTCTGTGTTACGACTGTCATTGTAGGTTCTACAGCTGTTAGCTACTTTCAAAGTGTTTCTACTCTTAAGTCTCAAACTTTAGAGCAACTTAAAGCTCAAGTGATCGAGCGAGGTCAACGAGAACAAAGCATTTTCTTAATGGCAGAAGATAACCACACTATCTTTAAGGACGAGTGGCTGCGACGACTGCAAAGTGTCGATCGCTCGAATTTAACCGCCCGTTTTGATCAATTATTTATGCGGTTTCCTGATGATGTCACCCGCAATCGACCAAACCTTTTTGATGGCAAACGGCAAGCTGGGGTATTTATTGACAAGTCAGTTTTAATCAATGATGATATTCGCCGCCGTGTCGTTACTTCCTACGATTTAATTAATGCTTACGGTCCTCCCTGGCATAACCGCTTTCCAGACCTTTATTTAAACATGCCGGAGAACATTGCTGTTATCTACTGGCCTGACTATCCAACTTGGGCACAGGATGCCCCGGCTGGGTTTGACTTATCAAAAGAGGAATATGTATGGGTAGGCGATGAGAAAAATAATCCAGACAGAAAAACAGTTTGGTCAGGCGCACAACTTGATGGCGTTGCTAAAATCTGGATTCTTTCTTGCGTGACTCCAATCTATGTCAACGACAAAATTATCGGTACGCTTGGGCAAGATGTGTTGCTAAGTGATTTGTTTAAGCGAACGATCGAGAAGCATGTTGAGGGAGGGTATAACCTGATCTTTCGCAAAGATGGTCGTTTGATTGCTCATCCGAAATTAATGAAGGAGATTCAGGAACGAAAGGGTGCTTTTAACATTTCGGAATCAGGCGATGCTCAGCTAAAACGTATCTTTGAATCAGTCAAAAATAAAGCGGCTGATCAAGTAATTATCGACAATCCACAAGAGAGTGACTATCTGGCTGTCACGACACTACAGGGCCCTGAGTGGTATTTTGTTACCGTTTTACCAAAGTCACTTTTAGCCGAAGAAGCACTCGCACTTGCTCGCTTTACCTTGCTTTTGGGCATTGGTTCTCTCTTAGTTGTTGTAGCGATCGTCTTTTGGGTTCTACGTCGGCGCATTTCAGATCCTTTAAAGGAAATCACGGCTGCAACCAATCGCGTTGCAACGGGAGATTTTCAGATCATGCTTGATGGCAGTAACCAAGATGAGTTAGGGCAGTTGGCTCAAGCCTTTAACACGATGGCACAAGAGGTAGCCGCTAGAACCGCAGAATTGCAGAGGACTTTAGAGCGACAGTCTATTTCAGTTAATCAAACGACTGCCACGATGGATGAGTTAGATGCCTCTGCTCGTCAAGCCGTTGCCCAAGCCGAAGCGTCTGCCACAGGAGCACGACAGGTTCTCATGTTGATTGACGGGGATGAGCAAGAACAGAATTCCAGAAATGCATCTAGCCTCAAAGCGAAGGTCGAACAAATCAGTAAGCAAATTTTGCATTTTGAAGAACAAACAACTCAGATCAATACGATTTCAAACTTGGTCAGCGACTTAGCAACTCAGACCAATATGTTGGCGCTTAATGCTGCTGTAGAAGCGGTGCGGGCAGGTGAAAACGGTAAAGGTTTTGCAGTTGTTGCTGCTGAGATTCGGAAACTAGCCGATAGAAGCCACAAAGCAGCCGAGCAAATTAGTGAACTGGTCTTAGGTATTCAAAAAGCAACAAAGGCAACCGTTACTGTATCGGCTCAAGGTCACAAAACAGTCGAAGAAATTGTCGTCGCTGTACAAACAATTACCATCAATAGCCAACAAATTTCTTTTACGGCTAGGCAGCAGGCGATCGCAATTCAGCAAGTTGTCAGTGCGATGAATGCTCTGAAACAAGCTACCAGTGAACAATAGAATCAAGTCTCTCGGCTCAATGCCTAGAACTCGTAGCTAAGGCTGAAAGTAAACCCTTCATCCTGAGCATCGTTGCCGCGATCGCTGATATCTACAAACGGGATGGCATAGTTAAGCCGAAGATTCAAACGGGGTATTGGTTGCCAGAGTAGCCCCAGACCGATCGCTGCTAAAAACGTTTGCGAAGGTAGTGGGTTTGGGTTGCCTGCACGATTCCAGACGGCACCCATGTCAAAAAACGGTGCAAGCTGAATGGTCGGCAAACCTGCTTCGTCACGCAGCACGGTAATCCGGTCTTCGATCGAAAAACGAAAGCCATTGTCACCCGAACGGACATTTTGGCGATAGCCGCGTAGCGATTGCCCACCACCGATGACAAACTGTTGTGATGGCAGCAGGCTATTAGGCGTAAGCTGCAAATCCAGTTGAGCAATGAGCAAATTGCTATTGCCAAGCCGCTGCACCCGTTGCATCTGCGCCAGCCAGCTTAAAAAGCGCCCATCCGGAATCGGAGCATCGTTTTCGGTCGCGTTAAGAATGCCTAGCCCCAAACTGAACTGCGATCGCAATGCCCAGGCACCCTGCGGATCGCGCTTAACGTAATCTTGCCCAAACTTGAGGACGCGCGTTTTGCTATTGCCCTCTGCATCCGGACCCACCCCAAACGGGAAGCCCAAATCATTAAACAAAAACGTCTGCCCGTCCTGAAGCGCAAACCCTAACGAGAGCGCCAACTCTTCGCGTGGCGTACGGAGTAGCGGTTGACGGTAGCTCAATTCATACAGCGATGTCTCACCGCGAATATCTAGCGCTCGAAAGGCAGGATCAACAATGCGGTTTTTGCTGGGCGCAATGCGTAGCTGCACCGTGCCATTCATGGCATTGACGGGCACGCTGTAGTTGAAATCAAAGGCATCTGATCCGCCGCGAGTGGTGCCAAAGTACGAGGCAGATAGCTGGTCACCAATACCTGTCAAATTGCGATAGCTGATGGCTCCACCCAGACGCACCGCACCGACACTAGGTGGTGAGAAATTGTCGGTTTGCAACAGCCCGTCGATCGCCTTTGCCTCTGTCACCCGCACAATCAGGATGCTCTGCCCCAACTGAGTGCCCGCTCGTAGACTAGCCTCCACATTGGTAAACAAGGGATCGGCTTTTAGTAAACGAAGCTGGTCTTCCAACTTGTCGCGGCTAAGAGGCGGATTTGTGCCAAGCTGAATCCGGTTCCGCACATAGGACTGGCTTAACCGCTGTGTTCCTTCAACCTCAATGCGTTCGAGCGACCCTTCTACTACTTGAATCTGCACAACGCCATCTGTGATGGTCTGGTCAGTCAGAATTGCCCGTGACGTAATGTAACCACGATCGAGGTAAAGCTGGGTAATAGCATCAGCTACCTGTCTAAGTTGCTCCAGGGTAACGGTTTGCCCTTCCAGCGGTTGCGTAAGCGGGCTAAGTTCCGTTGCGCCAAGAATCGTGCTGCCAGTGACCTTAATGCTAGTGACAGTGATAGTTGGCGCTTGTGGGTTAGGGGATGGTTCTGGCGATGGAGTCGGTGTAGGCGTAGGCGGCAAAACAGGCTGGCTTGGCTCTGGTGCTGTTGGCGTGGGAGCGGGTTGAATCAGGCGATCGCGGTTTGGATCTGGCGCAAGCTGGCTTGGGTCAGGAAGTTGTGGCAGCGGAACCTGACTTGGGCTAGGTACCTGTGCCACCAGTGTTTCAGGGTTTACTACTTCCCCGGGAATACCCTCTGGCGTGACAGCTAGCGCCTGTGGCAGAAAACAGAAAAGACTACCGGCGATCGCCACTCCACACTCAGAACCGAAAAGCCATCGTTGCATAGGTCACTCGTCTTTGAAAAAGCAGAATTTTAATGTCTAGAGAGAAACTCTTAACCGCACAAACTTAACCGATTCATCGAGCAATGATGCAAACTGACCGAAAATAATTGACAGACATCATTTGTTTTTGCTGCCCCATTTTACGAGGTTGGGCGCACAAGACAGGCTAAATTGGTACGACAAGCTTAATGTGACTGTATAGGAAAGGATGGTGAAGTATGCGTTCGGTTAATCGTTCTGCGATCGCGGCTCCCTGGGTAGGCGTACTACTAGGGCTAATGGTTTGCGGTCTGCCAGTAGTAGCAATGGCAGCAGAATTTCACCCACCTCAACGCGGCGTACCAGGGCGGCGAGAAGGTGGTGGCACCCGTAACCCGTTTGCCTGCATTCAGGGTAGCCCGTCACAACTGATTGCCCTGCAGCCAGCGACTAACCTGGGGCTGACAACTGCCGCATACCCCCGCTTTTTTTGGTTTATGCCCAAAAGCAAGGCAAAACTTGCTGAGTTTACCCTGTTTGAGGTGGATGAACGCGGTGAAGACCGCACGTCGCTCTACAAAACCACTTTCAGCATTGATGGTACGGCTGGAGTTGCCAGCCTGTCGCTGCCTAGTAATGCGACGCTCCCCCCGTTGGTTGTCGGTAAGGATTATCGTTGGTCTGTAAGCCTGGTATGTAGCGCCTCCGATCGCTCTAAGGATATCACCGTGGACGGTTGGGTACAGCGAGTTGCAGTCAAAACTGATTTGGCGAAGCAACTGGCAGCCGCAAAACCCAGCGATCGCGTCCGACTTTATGCCAGCAATGGCATCTGGTTGGATACGGTGACAACGTTGGCAGACCAGCGATGCACCAACCCTAAAGATGCTGCACTAACCAAGAGTTGGGCAGTGTTGTTGCAATCTGTCCAGCTAGGGACGATCGCCGATCAACCCTTGCTTCAACAGTGCCAGAAGTAGAAGCTTTGCCTTTTGGGTTAATGCTGCTCTTCACGTTCCAGCCCCGATCTTTCACCGGCTTACCTTCCCATGCTTTCCCCCCAGTTGCCGCCTGCACGTAAACCGTTGAAGCGCCGTCAGAATTTATGGTTCGAGCGGATGATGGCGATCGTCGCACTAGCAAATCTGGGGTTGGTATTCTTTGACCTCACCTATATTCCACTCCGCAACTTTTGGCTGCTAGGAAAAATTAAGCTACCGCTATTGCCGACGCTTACCTTACCGTTGCCGCCTGCGCCAGACATCTGCAAACCTCTGGGCGAAAAACCCGATCGGGCAACGCTCATTACGGCTTGCTACGATCGCACCAAAGGCATTGAGGCATACCGCGACACGCAGGCATATCTCGATACCGTCAACCAATTGAAACAGCAGCTTCAGCAAAACGGGTTGCAGTCTGCTGCGGTTACCCAAACGTTGAGAAGCCTGCGAGAGCAGAGCACACTCATGGTTTCCGAAAACTGGTTCACTGTTGCCGAAAAAAGCGGCACTCTGGAGAAGGTTAAAGACCGTCTGCGCGATCATATCTACGTGGAAAATGCCTCAGTTGCGGCTCGCGTAGTTGGCAATAATCTAGCCCAAAGGGCTACGTTTGAGGAGGGTGTGCAGCGCAAGACGAAGCGATCAACACAAACTGCTTTCAACATCTTTTGGAGTCCAGAGTATCTAGCTCAAGCAGGCGCGCAGCAAGAACTTGACTGGTTTGATACTCACATTCGTCATTTGATTCAAACCAACTATTACCGTTCGATTGAAGAAAACGGTGAGTTTACGAATCAATTCTGGCTGCTGGATGCACCGTTCGTCATTCTGTTTGCGATCGAATTTCTTGCCCGTACCTGGTATATCAGCCGTCAGTTTAAAAGCGTCAGTTGGCGTGATGCTATCTTCTGGCGTTGGTACGATGTCTTGCTGTTCTTTCCGTTTGGCATCTTGTTCTACTCTTGGGCATGGTTACGCATTATTCCCGTTGCTATTCGCCTCCATCAAGCGCGCCTCGTTGATTTGGAGCGGCTCAGAGAGCAAGCAACTCAGGGCTTTGTGGGCGGTATTGCCGAAGAGTTAACCGAGGTTGTCGTGGTGCAGGTACTCAGCCAAGTGCAGCAAGCAATTCGTCAGGGCGAAATTGTGCGCTGGCTGCTACAGCCCAAACCCAATCAAATCACCGTCAATAATGTCGATGAAATTGCTGAACTCATTTCCCTTTTCATCAAGCTGACGGTCTATCAAGTGTTGCCCAAAGTGCAGCCCGATGTCGAGGCACTACTGCGACATAACATTGAAGCCGTACTTAACCAAGCTCCTGCCTATCAAACGCTTAAAACAGTGCCGGGATTGAGTGAAGTGCCGACTCAATTGATTGATCGCCTTATTACCGAAGTGGTGCAAGCGACTTATAGCACTCTAACAACAGCACTGGAAGACCCGATCGGAGCCGAATTAACCAAACGCCTGGTACAAAACTTTGGGCAAACATTGGGTGATGAAGTGCAACAACAACACGTCACCGATGAATTGAAAAGCCTAGTCAATGATCTTCTCGAAGAATTGAAATTGAACTATGTGAAACGATCGGCAGAAGTTGATGTCGAAACCCTGCTTGAAGAAACCCGTCAACTTCATCAAAGCGCCAGAAAACGCTAACGTAAAAACCTGCGAGACTTGCCATACTTACCCGTTATATAAAGCCCTGAGTACTCATCAGTTCATCTTAAAGATTGATGATGCCAACTTAGCGATTGAAGAAAACTATAAACTTACTGAAGCAAATTTGGTAGCCATTCAAACCGCTCGTGTAAACATTAAGCTTAATAGCCGCTGATTGGTTCGCAGCAGTAATGATCACGCTTTGCATATAACTAGGATGTTTTTCTAATTGTGCTCCTGATCAAAATCAGGTATCGGCGGGAAATCTATAGAAGTTAATGCTTGTTAGAGGTTAAGCAAGATGGCTTTGAAGTTTGGCATTGCAGGAATTGCTTTGAGTCTGGCTCTGGTCGCTTGTAGGTCAGCCGTTGCAACAGCTTCACCCGCTCCTGATTTCAAGACGTTTACCAGTTGGTGCCTCAACCGAGAAAAGATATCACCTGCTGCAAAACATACCGTTGAAGTTTTGTTAGAACGAGTTCGCGAAACTGATTGCAAACAAGCGAATAATCAACTTGTCAAACAAGTAGGAATTAACCTCAGCGGCAAAAAACTCAGTGATCTTAGACCACTACAATCATTGATTAATCTAGAGATGCTCCATCTTGATAACAATGAGATTGACGATCTCAAGCCATTGCAGTCGTTAATAAACCTAAGTGATCTGAATCTTGACAACAATCAAATTATTAATGTTAGTCCTTTGAAAATGTTAACCAAATTAGAATTTCTCACCCTTAGAAGCAACCTGATTAGTGATATTAAGCCTTTGCAAACATTAATTCTTCTAAAAACTTTTAGCCTTCAGCAGAATCGAGTGAGCGATATTAGCCCGCTAAAATTCTTGACTAATTTAAGTATGCTTGATCTTAGCCAAAATCAAATTAGCGATCTTCGACCTTTACAACCATTAGTGAACTTGGGGCTACTTGCTCTTCAACAGAACAAAGTGAGGGATCTCACTCCACTCAAATCGTTACTTGAGTTAGGCATACTTAATCTTGGCTACAACCAAGTTAGCGATCTCCTTCCTTTACAATCACTACTAAAGTTAGGAATGCTTAATCTTGTGCAAAATCAGGTAAGTGATCTTCGTCCACTGCGATCGCTTCCCGACCTAGATTTTGTAGCTCTTCAAGGAAATCCGATCGCCAACAAAATCTGTCCACTACAATCGCCCACTATTTGCCAATTCTAGTAGCTACAGTTTTTCAGTCAAGCTTTTAATACATAGTCAGCTAACGTCTGCCTACAAGTCTATTTCTTCTTTTCTACATCTTTTCTTAAATAGAACTACCCAGATTCAGGCAACTGAAAGAAATCTGAAATTCAAGAGAAATTGAACGTTATGAGTACAGTAATCAAAGAGCGCTGGAAAAAGCAGAAGGTCAGTGAACACATTGCAGGGTATCTGTTTATGGCTCCAACGATCCTGATTGCGGGCATTTTTTTGCTTCTACCGATCGGTTACGCTGTTGCCTTAGCCTTTCAGAAAGTGCAGCTTTTGGGTGAGGTAAGCTATCGGTTTATCGGACTGAAAAACTTTGCCCGCATGGCGCAAGACGAGCGCGTTTGGATTGCACTCAAAAACACGGCTGAATATGTAGCGATCGTGGTGCCGTTACAAACTGTGCTTGCTCTGGTGCTTGCCCTGATTCTCAATAGTCAAATTAAAGGGCGATCGTGGTTTCGAGTTGCGTTCTTTCTACCAACAGTGACATCCTCGGCTGTTCTAACGCTCATCTTTATGTGGATCTATAATCGCAACGGCTTGCTCAACAATATCCTGGGCTTTTTGCAGTTACCAACCTATAACTGGTTAGGCGATCCAGCCATTGCCTTAAAAGGCATTATGATTATGAACATTTGGTCAACGGCACCATTATTTATGGTGATTTATCTGGCAGCACTACAGGATATTCCAGAGACACTTTATGAAGCCGCTATGTTGGATGGAGCGAACCGTTGGGAGAAACTTCTGCACATCACATTGCCATTTTTACAGCCTGTCACGTTTTTCGTGATTGTGATGGGTATTATTGGCACCTTTCAGCTTTTTGATCAGTCCTACATTTTTTCCGCTGGTTCTGGTGGTCCTAATAATTCAACTTTGACGATCGTCCTGCTCATTTATCAATACGCTTTCAAAAATCTAGATATGGGTTATGCTCTAGCGCTAACCTTAGTACTGGCAGTAATCTTAATGCTTTCAACTATTATTCAGCGGGCTTTGTTTAAAGAAGAACGATTGGACTAGGAGAACGGATGAAAAGTAACCGTTGGTTAATCAGCCTCTTATATCTTGTCCTTATCACCTATACGCTAATCACATTACTTCCTTTTGCCTGGGCATTCGCTACCTCGTTTAAGTCACTAGCAGAAATTTCGGCGGGCGGATTGAGTTTGATGCCCAAGAACTTTACGCTGGCAAATTATCAAACTATTTTTGTACAAGAACCGCTTTTTGGTCGATGGCTCATGAATAGCGCGATCGTCGCTGTTTGCATTACCTTGCTCAACCTCTTGTTCAACTCAATGGCAGGCTATGCTCTGGCTAGGATTCAATTTCCAGGCAATCAAGTTTGGTTTTTTCTGATCCTTGCCATTCTTATGGTGCCAGGACAAGTGACACTCTTGCCCAAATTTTTAATACTAAAGTCGTTTGGCTGGCTCAATACCTACCAAGGCTTGATTGTGCCATCAGCCGTCAACGCTACGTTTATTTTTATGATGCGCCAGTTTTTTCTTAACTTTCCCAAAGAGTTAGAAGAAGCAGCGGCATTGGATGGGCTAGGACGCTTTGGCACTTTTTTTCAAATTGTTCTACCGCTAGCAAAACCCGCTCTAGCCGCACAAACAATTTTTGTTTTTATGGGTTCCTGGAACGAATTTTTGATGCCGTTAGTGATTCTTTCTGATCCCGAAATGTTCACATTGCCGCTTGGTTTAAATGCCTTCAAGGGACAATACATTAGCTATTGGAACTACATCATGGCTGCTTCAATGATTTTCACGCTACCTGCTCTAGTCGTTTATGCATTCTTTAACCGCTACTTTATTCAAGGCGTGGCATTTACAGGTGGAAAAGGCTAGAGGATGAATGATAAGGGCTGAAGCTTTGAACTAATTTTGCTGCCTTTGCCCTTCTGCCTCACCATTACCCAATCTTTTGTCTATCCTATTGAATGGAGTTAGTTCGATCGCGTTGAAACGTCGCAGTACGCTATGGCAGGTCACAGCAAGTGGGCAAACATCAAGCGGCAGAAAGCCAGAGTTGATGCAGTAAAGGGGAAGGTGTTTACGAAAATTTCGCGGGAAATCATTGTGGCGGCACGGAGTGGAGTGCCTGATCCAGAGGGTAACTTTCAACTGCGGACGGCGATCGACAAAGCCAAAGCCGCAGGGATTCCTAATGACAACATTGATCGGGCGATCGCTAAGGGCGCTGGCAAACTAGGTGCAGATAATGCTGCGCTAGAGGCAATTCGCTACGAAGGCTATGGTCCTGGTGGCGTTGCCATCCTTATTGAAGCGCTGACTGATAACCGGAACCGCACAGCCGCAGACCTGCGGGTTGCCTTTAGCAAAAACGGTGGCAACCTGGGTGAAACTGGCTGTGTGGGTTGGATGTTTGAGCAAAAAGGAGTCGTGGAAGTTTCCTTGGTTCCCATAGAAACTGGACGCAAACGGCGATCGGATACTGTTGTCATCCAGGAAGATGCATTGCTGGAAGCCTTCCTAGACGGTGGCGCAGACACCTATGAACTAATTGAAGCGGAACAGGGTGCTGCCGCTGAGGCTTTAACCGAAGTCAGTAATTTAGAAACCTTGAGCCAAACGCTGAAGGAGAAGCAGTACGCGGTGAGCCGTATTGAGCTGCGCTGGATTCCCAACAACACGCTGGATGTCACCGATCCTGACCAGGCACGATCGCTCTTGAAACTGATGGATGCGCTAGAAGATCTGGATGATGTGCAGAGCGTCACCGCTAATTTTGAGATGACGGATGAGCTGATGTCTCTCAGCATTGCGTGAGTCTATGTCCCCATTTGTCGATAAATGCGCGTGCTGTGACCGATGCAGGCTAGGATAACGGTAGGTAGAAAGGAATTCTAGTGATGGTTGAGCGTCCAATTAAAAAGTCTGAGCGTCAGGCAAAACCTGAAGGCGAAAGCAGCGAGAGCGTTGCTCAAGCATTGCCAACTGTGTTGCCAGTGGCGTTGCCAACACGGAATGTCGAGCGCCCAACGCTTAACAAAGATAAAGACAAAACTAAAGACAAGGAAAGCGGCGGCGGCAAAGAGAACGATCGCGGCAAGGGCAGAGGCAGAGGCAAAGGGCGTGATGAGGAGCCGAAGCAGGTGGTTAGCCCAGCGCTGCTGCGCGGACCCAAGCCAACAAAGCCCAAGCCGCCAGCGCCAGAAGTCGAAGAAGTGCTACCAGAGGCATCTGAGGAAGTTGTTGCTGAAGACGTTGCAGCAGCGGATACACCAGAGGCAGCGTCAAGTGAAAGCGCCTAACCTGCTGGCAATCGTGTAGTAATAGTGGCATTGTAAAAGCAGAGGAACGATCGCTCCTCTGCTTTTATAGTTTATGCGCGTAAGGCTTTGGTTAGACGCTTTGATGTTCGGCTTTCTCCTGTATGCTTACAAGTTCTCAAGATCCAGTGGCGCACATCGATCGCGCTTCAGTTTCGCCCTGGCTCTACTGGCTGCTCTTACCCATTC
The DNA here is from genome assembly GCF_014695795.1 of Phormidium sp. FACHB-592. NCBI lineage: Bacteria > Bacillati > Cyanobacteriota > Cyanophyceae > Oscillatoriales > Oscillatoriaceae > Phormidium > Phormidium sp. FACHB-592. The sequence continues at coordinate 49,596 of NZ_JACJOZ010000016.1, read as the reverse complement.
ACCGATTGTTTTTGAGCCTCTATTTCGGCTCGATCGTCATTCACGGCACCAGACATTTGCCAACACAAGGACCAGTTGTGTTAGCACCCAAACACTATAGCCGTTGGGACCCGTTTGTGTTGGCACTACTGAGCACCGAACCGCTCTGGTTTATGACCAACTCCAATCAATTCTCTGGCGTACAAGGCTGGTTTTTGTGGCGACTGGGTGCCTTTCCAGTAGATGTGAACCACCCAAAAGTTGCTAGTTTTCGTCATGCAATTGCGCTGCTGCAAGCCCGAAAAAAACTGATGCTGTTTCCCGAAGGCGGCATCGTTCGCGACCAGCCCGTGCGTCCACTAAAACCTGGTTTAGCCCGTCTTGTCCTTCAAGCCGAAGCCTCTGCTCTAGAGCCTCTACAGATTCCAATCGTGCCGATCGCCATCCAGTATCAACCCGCTCCAGGTTGGCGATCGCGCATCACTATCACCATTAGTCCACCGCTCCATACGGCTGACTATCATCAGAGCACGGATAAGCAAACCGCTCAAGCAATCACCACAGCCCTTGAAGCAGCACTGTTAAAGGCACTGGAAGCATAGGCACAAGCAAACGTGAGCACTTTCTAGCGCAATGGCTTCACCATCCAGACAGACTGCACTTGAAAGCCAAGCGTGTTGTAAAGACTTAGGGCAGCATGATTCGATTGAAACACTTGCAGCCCGATTTGACGATCACCCCTTGCTGCTGCCCATGCTTCTGCCTCAAGCATTAAGGCTCTACCAAGCCCTTTGCGCCGATGCTCTGGAAGGACATAGAGTAAAAAAATGTGAGCATGACGATCGCCATGTAGCTGGTCGATCGCCGTTCCCAGCCACAAGCAAGCGATCGGCTGTTGCGAGCGCTTTAAGCCCAAGTTGGACAGGGTATCTGCGCCAGGCTCAGATGTAAGAACCACCCACCAAAGGGGCGTCTCGCGCGACAAGTACTGATCAACAGTCTGTGCCAGATGGGCATAGCTATCGGATGCATCCATCTCTTGATAGGTGCGCTGCATAAACTGTACCAGCCGAGCACGATCGAGACTGGAACCCAAACGCAGGTCATAACCAACTGGCATGAGATTTGACACAAGCATTGCCATCCAAAAGCGACAACCAACGCGCTCACCCTGCCGTAGTAGGCTTCAAGTTGTTTGAGTCAAAACTTAAACAACCAACTTGTCCTTATTGAAATAAAGCTGGATCATCCGGCAAACCTTTGACCAAAGCTGAAAGTGATGGTGGCAGTCCAGCGAGAGACTCAGCACCAAGCATTGCAGCCTTCGGCTGGCTGACTTCACTAACAGGAGCCGGTGCTGCCATGTCAGATGGCAGAAAAATGCGGGCACTAACGGCTGCTAGCGCCACAAAAAAGATCAGAAAAATAAAGAGTGGAGCAATGTATTGCCTAAAAAACGCCATGACAGTAGCCGTATGAATAGTATTTAATTCAGTCTGAAAATTCTGAGACTTCACTCAAGATTTGTGAAGTTCCTCTCATTTATCGTAACGCGACATTGTTAATTATCATCAGGCAAATTTACAAAATGCGATCGTGTACCGTTCCAAGGCGCAAATAGGGGTAGTAGCAAAAGACCAGGGAGCGAAGCTGCAAGCGTCAGCAAAAAGAACAGTGCCCAGCCTTCCTGCGTTGCGCCTGCCAGGTAAGAGTTATTTAGGAGTGCTGGGTTTGACTGAATGAACGGCTTCAGCCGTTGCGCTAGCTCACCACTTGCCGGACTCGCCAATAAATCTCTGCCAACTGCCATTAGGCTAGATAACAACGCAAACTGAGTTGCTGAGAAACGTGGATTGCAAAGGCTCATCAAAAAGCCCAGAAAACCAGCCGTACCCAACCCGCCACAGAAATTCTCAACGTTAATTGCCACTACCATCGTCGGATAGTTTTTGCCCACGACTGCCAGAACGTAGTAGCCCACATTGCTGATGGCTTGCAGCGCACCAAAAACCCAGAGTGATCGGTTGATGCCAATTTTGCTCAGCACAGCTCCACCTGCCAGGGTGCCGACGATCGTCGCAATCAGCCCCATTCCCTGCCGAATATTACCAATATCAGCATCAGCAAAGCCGAGTCCCTTCCCACCCAGGAACGGTACCGCCATTTTGACAACCATTGCATCGCCTAGCTTAAAGACGATGATAAAAATCAATGTAAAGAGCGCCTGCTGCCAACCGAGACGACGGAGGAACTCTGCAAATGGCAGCACAACTGCCTGCTGAAGCGATTCAGGGGGACGGTCGCGCTCTACTGGTTCTGGTGCCCCAAAGGAGGTGAGGAGTCCTGCAACCATTAGCAGCGCCATCAACCCATAAACCCAGGGCCAGGTAAGGCGATCTGCCAGGTTAAAGGCAATCCATCCAGTTAGTAGAAGGGCAATCCGGTAGCCCAAAATTGTCATTGAGGCACCTGCCCCAACCTCTCGCTCCGTCAGTACATCAGCGCGGTACGCATCGATCGCAATGTCTTGTGTGGCACTCAGCAGCGCTATTCCCAAAGCTGTTAGAGCCAGCAGTTGCAGGCTGAACGATCGCTGGTCTGGATTCAGCGTTGCAATCATGCCCATTTGTAGAGCAAGTGCCACAATTCCTATAATCAGCCCTACCTGCGCCAGTACCATCCAGCCACGCCTGCGTCCCAAAAACGGTGGCACGAAACGATCGAGCAGTGGCGACCAGATAAATTTGAGCGAGTAGGGCAAGCTAACTAAACCAAACCAGCCGATCGTGCGGAGATCTAACCCTGCTTTAGTCATCCAGGCACGAAAGGCATCGTCTGTCAGCGCAAACGGCAACCCAGACGCAAAGCCCAGCAGCAAAATTGCTGCTATCTTGCGGCTTTGGAAGACTTGCAGGAACGACTGATCAGGTTTTGCGGCGGCATCTGGCAACTTGGGCAATTGAGTGTACCTCTAGCATTCAGCCATCATGCCATAGCCGCATTGCATCACAGCGCTCTCTAAAGCAGTTCTGTAGGCAATAATCTGTAAAGTAGTTCTGTAGGTAATCAACTGTGTCCCACAGGTAGCTACATTTTTTCGCGCCACACGCCGACTAGACTACCCTGAACATCAATATCCTTTGCAGGCACTTCAATCGCTGGATACGCCTCGGTATCAGGATTGCCAGGTTGCAATACAACTCTGCTACCCTTGCGATGGAAGTACTTGAGCGTTGTTTGCCCTTCTACTCTAGCAGCGACGATCGTGCCATTCTTCAGTGCTTTGGGGTCAGGAACTGGCTGCATAATCACCACGTCTCCATCATCGATGAGTGCTTCAATCATGCTCTGCCCACGCACTCGCAGTGCAAAAAAGCGGGGATTAAACAGCAGATTAGAAAAATCGAGATGCTCAACGTCTGTTTCGACAAAAGCCTCTACCAAGCCACCTGCCGCAATTGCACCCAAAATGGGCACACCCGGAGAGGATGCCTGAGTAAGGCGAATTGTGCGGGCTTTGCCCTCGTTCCAGTCGATATAGCCCTTTGTCCTTAAGTGTTCTAGACGGCTCTGGACAGGAGCCGGAGACTTTAAGCCCATTGCCTTCATCATCTGCCGAATCGAAGGCGAATGCTGATATTCACGGATGTAGCCCACCAACCAGTCGTAAAGCTCTTGTTGGGGCTCGGTAAGGGTTTCCATAGCCATAATTAAGCGATCGCAGTACTTAGAACACTTGTACCATCAAAATCGCGACCTGTCCAGTAGTTTTTTAGCTCTTGTAGTCCAGGCTTTACTTCACGGAGTTTAAAGTTTCGGCTTTCAAGCTGAGTTGGCAGGCAGATTTCACCAACTCAACTTGAGGTCGATCGCAGTTACTCCTTTACGCTTCAATCACCACACGCAGGTTGCCGCGTTTTTTAGAGACACGGCAGGCAGTGCTAGAACCCGATCGCTCAAACTCTAGATCCAGCAATGTGGGTCCAACCCGAAGGTTTTGGAGCGAGAGGTAGTTAATCGATTCTGGCAGGGCAGGATCGATGATGCGGAGGTAGTTACCTGGCGCATCCGGGACAAGGTTCACAATCATCTGAATAAGTTGGAAAACACTGCCCGTTGCCCATGCCTGGGGCGAACAAGCTACTGGATACTGAACAGGAGCATTATCCTCAATGCGATCGTAGCCGCAGAACAGTTCTGGAGGACGCTGATATGGCTGGCGTTTGGTCATATCTAGAATGCCCTTCGCCACTTCAAGCGCCTGATCGATCAAACCCAGCGATCGCAGCCCGATCGCGGTCAGCGCATTGTCATGGGGCCATACAGAGCCAATATGGTACCCCATTGGGTTATAGGCAGGCGACAGGCTGCTGAGAGTGCGGATACCCCAGCCGTTAAACATATCAGGTGCTCGTAGGCGTTCGGCAACGCTATAGGCTTTTTCGGGTGTGAGAATACCTAAGTTGAGGCAGTGCCCCGGATTCGAGGTAATGCTATCGACAGGCTTGCCGTCACCATCTAATGCCAACGCGCAAAAGTCCTGGTCTTCCATCCAAAAATCGTCGTTGAAGCGGTTTTTGAGGTCTCTTGCTTCCTCTTCCCAGCGGTCAGCAAGGTCAATGCGCTTCTTCATCCGGGCGATTTGCGCTAGACGTATTTTGGCAGCGTAGACGTATGCCTGCACTTCGCAAAGGGCGATTGCGCCTTCAGCAAGCTGTCCGCGTCGGTTGATGATGCAGTCGCCAGAATCTTTCCAACCCTGGTTTGCCAGCCCACGTTTAGAGGTGCGGAGATAGCTGAGGTAGCCTGTTTCTTTGCAGTTGCGATCGATCCAATCCATCGCTGCCAGCGCATTTGACCACAGTTGGTCGCGAGTTTCGCGATCGGCAGTCCAGGCAAAGTATTCGGCGTAGAGCATCAGCCAGAGAGGCGTAGCATCCACAGTGCCGTAATAAGGTGTGTGCGGAATTTCCTGACAGCGTGCCATTTCACCAAAGCGGATTTCGTGCAGAATTTTCCCTGGCTGCTCATCGCGCCATTCATCGTCCCGCTTGCCTTGATATTGCGCCAGAATAATGAGCGTTTCGCGCGCAATCTGCGGATCGAGCATCAGCACCTGAGACGCGGCAATGATGGAGTCCCGCCCAAAGAGTGTCGAGAACCAGGGCACGCCAGCCGAGAGCGCCTTCCCTTTACCAAAGGATTGCCGCAGCAAATAAATGTCTTGTTCTGCCCGTTCAATAATCTGGTTAAAGGTGCTTTTGTCTGAGCGAATCCGCGTTACCTGTTGCTGCCAGGTTTGCTCTTCCATCAGTTCAGCCGCTTTTGCCTGTGAGAGCGTCACGGGGGCACTGACGACCGAAATCGCGTTGTTGTTGTTGAACATTTGGAGGCGATAGCCCAACTTCAGCGTTTCGTGAGAGCCGATCGTTAACTGCCAAATTGCCGTAAAGCCTTTCACCACGTCGGGCTGTTGATGCACAAAATAGATGCGTGACTCCATCAATGAACTGTCTAACCCTTTATAGGCAAGCGTTAGTTCTGAAGGCTTCGCTGCTGGTTTAAGTAAGCTATCCATTACAGCCGCCTCTGATTGGTCAGTTGCTGCAAAATCAGGCGGGAGAAGCCGTAATAGTTGACCGTGTTTTTCGCGTCCGTAGCCTCGAATATCAAACAGGTCTTTAAAGTCGGCATCAAAGCTCAGGCTGATTTCAAAGCTGACTGTGTTTGTGGTGTAGTTAGAGACCTCAATTTCTTCAAACAAGCCTCCATTAAGTACCAGTTCACGCTTGATGCCGATCGATTCAGCACGGATGCGATCGTCAATCTGCGGGTTGGCACACAAGACTGACAGAAAAAAGCCTTTATCGGCTGTACTGCTCAAAAGAATGGGCGATCGACCCTCAATTTGTAGCTCTAGACGGCTGAGAAAGCGAGTATCGCAGCAAAACAAGCCCATGCTGGAGCTGCGATCGTTCTCCATGCAGCCGCCAATGTTGCCCAGAGTATCGGTCAGCAAAAACAGGTCATCGTCTTTCAGGGTCAGAGTCGTGTGAGGACGTTCACTAAGGACACAGGGGGGCCATTCAATAGCGGGTAGTTGGTCAGCGGGGGCAAACGTACGACCGTCGAGTTCAATCAATTCAAGAGTGTCTATTGTCATTCGATCCACAGGTTTCGGGTAACAGGGTAAGGGGTGGGGGGACAGTGCTCAAGCGCGTTTTTGAGCGTACTGAGGCGATTGGGCAAAGCTGAGACGTGGGACAACGGGCAGGAAACCACTCCAAGGTCAGTTAGAATGCTTGGTCTAGGTTAAGAGCTAGTGTTTTGGTGCTGACTAGCCATCTTCAAGGCTACAGAATTTTTGCAGCTTGTGTAGCGATCGTGGCATTCGGAACCCCAAACTCATAACTTCTTGGTAGAACGGCTTTTCAGCTAGGTTATTAACTCATTCATCCTGCACCAATCTGTATAAATGTTGCTTTATGGTTCCACAATGTCAGCTTTCCTCAACATTCAGCAGTGCTGGTGGTGGGCAAGTAAACGTCATAGAGTGACCTTGAGGATGCACGAATGTAAGGTGCAGTGCGTGCAGATGATAGCCACAATCGCCCGGAACTGGCAAAACACCACTGTCGGATGGCGTACAGGTAATGGGCTGCCCACCGATCGCATATAGCGGATCGCCCACCAGTGGATAACCAGCAGCAGCGAGATGAATCCGAATCTGGTGCGGTCTGCCTGTCAAAATGCTGACTTCAACCACTGCTGTTTGGGTGTCGCGCCGCAAGACCTGACAATCACTTTGAGCAAAAGCACCTTGTGGCGACGCAGCATAGACATAGCCCAGAACGGGATGAGGCTGCTTGCCGATTGGCTTAGTGATGGTAAAGCGATCGTCTGGTGGGTTGCCCTGTACGAGCGCTCGGTAAATTTTGTGCATTGGGCGATCGTGTAACGGCTTCAATGTGTTCTCACGCAATTGCTGACTGAGATGAGCACGGGCAGCAGGCGATCGTGCCAGCAACAGTAGCCCAGAGGTGCCCCGTCCCAGCCGATGAATCGGCAGTGGTGTCTCTGCTGGATAACGCTGCTGCAACTGCCAGAGTAGCGTATGCTCTAAAAAGCCCCCTCCTGGCAACACGGGTAACCCAGACGGCTTTGCTACCACCATCAAATCTGCGTCTTCGTAAAGCACTTCAAACGTCAGCGGCACGTCCGGCTCTTGCCAGGGAGAACGGCGATAGCTCAGTTGTTGACCTGCTAGCAGACGAGTCTCTGCCGTGATTGCTACCTCATCTAGCAAGACTTGTCCCGACTGAATGCGGTCTGCCCACTCAGCCCGACTAGAGTGACGATAGCGCTGAGTATAGTAATCGAGCACGGTTAAGCCTTGCGCTGATTGATCGATCTGCTCTCGATACGTCCAACCGTTATTCACACATTTAGCAAACTGCACAACTCCTGTATTCTGGACTCTGTAGCGCTTTTAATCCAGATCGGCTTATTCCAGCGCTCGTCTACAATGCCTGCTTCTGCCCTCAAAAAATAAATGCCCCCAGCCAGAAGCCAGGGGCATGATCAGGGTGCATCTACCACTCCTCTATACCGAATTGCTCCACAAAATCCGGAGGGAATTGGAGAATGGGAAGAAGGGATAAGGGATGAAGGATAAAGGATGAAGACTAAAAGGTTTAATTCTGTCTGACTCTTGGCTAGTGTTTTGGGTGATCTTCGCTGCTTCCCCTGTCACGCTGCTCCCCCTGCTGCCTCCGCCTCACCTCTCACCTCTGCTTATTATTCCTTTCTAGCAACTAACAACCTCCTGCCGTGGTTTCTCTCCTACAACTGCAAGCACACCAAACGTTACCTGATGGCGATCGCGCTCACTACTACTGTCGCCAAAATCTCAACCTCTACAACGCTTCCATGCGAGGGCTAGTGACGCAGGCAGCAGCAGGACGATATTTGCGCGTTGTATCGTTGCCGGATGCGTCAGCAGGAACAAGTCAGGGTGCCGTAGAAGTCTGTTTATGTGAGGACGATTATCCGGGCTGGCTGACGATCGCTGACTTAGAGCATCTGGATCTTGCTGCTACTCCCTATCAGGCGATTGTCCTTGCCGAAAGGGACATTAGCAGTAGAGTGCAGGGCGCGATCGCCTTTGCTCAGGCTGCGATGGCACAGCCCAACCACTATCTCTGGGGCGGCACTGTGGCACCCAATTATGACTGTTCTGGTTTAATGCAGGCAGCCTTTGCGGCAGTCGGCATCTGGCTACCCAGAGATGCATACCAGCAAGAGGCGTTTACACACGCGATCGCGCTACCAGATTTACGTCCTGGCGACTTGGTGTTTTTCGGTTCCCCTGAAAAAGCGACTCATGTTGGGCTGTATTTAGGGGATAGCTGCTACCTTCACAGCTCTGGCAAAGATCAGGGACGCAACGGCATTGGCATTGATTGCTTGTCGGCTCAAGGCGATCGTGTTAGTCAGACCTACTACGCTCAACTGCGCGGGGCAGGGCGAGTCGTTGCAAGCTATCAATCTCGCTGTGGCTCATTGCGCTGACTTTTTTTGATACAGTGCTGTCAGTCTTCTCTTACTACATCTAGCGGTATTGACTATGAGTACGTCATTGCACCCTGAAGGATTGGCGAGTGCGTCCCGACTTGCCATTAAACCTGAAGTTTCGGTTGTAGTGCCGATTCATAACGAATACGAGAGTTTACCCCATTTAGTGGAGGCGATCGCCGTCAGCCTCAATGCAGCGCACCTCCACTACGAAATTATTTGCGTAGATGACGGTTCGACGGATGACTCTGCCGTGTTGCTGAAACAGCTTGCCCAGTCTCGTAGCGACCTACGTGCTGTGATCTTGCGTCGTAACTATGGTCAGACGGCAGCAATGGCAGCGGGATTTAGCTGTGCTAGAGGGCAGGTTATTGTCACGCTAGACGGTGACTTGCAAAATGATCCTGCTGATATTCCCGTTATGCTTGCAAAGTTAGAGGACGGCTACGACCTAGTCAGTGGTTGGCGAAAAAACCGTCAGGATGCAGCTCTCACTCGCCTATTACCCTCAAAAATTGCGAATTGGCTTATTGGATTGGTCACAGGTGTCAAGCTGAATGATTATGGTTGTTCGCTCAAGGCATATCGGGCTGAATTGGTAGCTGATATGAATCTCTATGGCGAATTACATCGGTTTCTACCAGCGCTAGCCTTTATTGAAGGAGCCAGGATTACTGAGTTGCCTGTGCGTCATCATGCGCGTCGTTTTGGTAAAAGTAAATATGGGTTAGACCGCACCTTCCGCGTCATTATGGATCTGCTCACCGTTTGGTTTATGCGTAAGTTTTTAACGAAACCAATGCACGTTTTTGGTCTTTTTGGTGTCGGTTCAATCGCCATCGGCACAGCGATCGGGCTTTATCTCACCGTACTTAAAATTGGCTATGGCGTTAGCATTGGCAATCGCCCACTACTTATTCTGGCAGTTGTTCTAGTCTTAGCTGGTGTGCAGCTTTTCAGCGTCGGCTTGCTGGCAGAACTGTTGATGCGTACCTATCACGAATCGCAAGGACGACCCATCTATCGCATCCGTGAAACGATCGAACCAGGCAACAACATTGACAGCTAAGGATCAAGCACAAAAGCAGTTTGAGCCTTTGTAGCGGCGCAGCTTTCAGCAAAACTCTTTCCCTTACCTCAAAAGTATTTACCGTAGCTTGTGCTGTAGCTTCTTTCCCATTGACTTAGCCAGCTGACGAAAGCATAGAGTAAACCGCACCTACGCAGGTGAAATCTTGGCGTTAGTTGAGCCACGAGCCTAAACACAAATGTCTGTTCGCTTTGTGTAGCAGTTCTTACAGTTGTACAAGTCACCGCTTTTAGACTTACGAACTTTGTCTATGCCTTACGGTTATTGAGTGTTGTATCCTTCGACAGATTGGTTAATGAAAGCCATCTTGATATTGTTTACTTGTCAGCAAAAAACTTTGGGTAAACAAACATGAACATTATCGCTTGGATCGTTTTAGGTCTGATTGCTGGTGCAATCGCAAAGGCAATTTATCCTGGTTCTCAAGGTGGCGGTATTCTCGGCACGATGATCCTGGGTATTGTTGGCGCATTTGTTGGTGGTTCTCTGTTTAGCTTGCTAAATACTGGCTCACTTAATTTAGCTGCTGCAAGTCTGAGCATTCCTGGTATTTTTGTTGCTGTCATTGGCGCTATCATTGCTATCTTCCTCTGGGGTTTGGTCACCCGCCGCGCAGCTTAAGCTAGCAGCAGTTGAAAGCGCACGGACTACAAACACTAACGATTACTAGAGCAGGGGCGATCGACAAAGCAAGGGTTACTAGCTAGTAGCTATAAGTGGAACTTAAACGTTGAAGCCACTAGCCTGAATTCTTCTCTAAAATTTTGATTTTGCAAGTAACATACAGGTTTAGTTAAGCGTGATACGCGCTTTGACTGAACCTGTTTTAATTTGGTTAACCTTTCTTTAGTGGTGTAACCATTAATGTCTGCCTTAGCCGACTTTAAATTATTGGCATAGCGTTTCTGGTTGCAATAAGAGCGACAAGGGGGAGAGTCCTAAAGCCTGCCTTGGCTCTGCTTGGGTTTAACCTTAAGCATTAAGGAAACACTGTAAGAATCGAGAGTTAATAACCCAAAGCTTAACAATTTATAGAATATGACGCTGCCATTTTTATACAGGAGCGATATGACCTTAGGTAGCTTGTATTACTAGCAAGACTCAAGCCTTAGACTACCAGAACCTAAGGTCATTCTCAGAGCGTAAATGGTGTTTAGCTACGAAGTACTTTACTCTTCAGGTAAAACCCACTGAGGCGGCTCCATCCGCTTCTTCCGAATGGCATTATCTGCCATCTCGAGCATCTGGTCTAACGACGTTTCGCTAATAAACTTAGCTGCTTTGGCTTTGTATTCAAGGTTGGGACATTTGTCACCCAAAACACACCCATTAATACAGGCTTCAGCACAATTAATTGCCATTTTTTGCTCCAACTCAAAAATAAAATGTTTCTGACTATGACTACTTAAGGGTTCGTAAGCCTAATGCCAGCACTCTTGTACTTTGATACCAGCAACTTTTCCATTTTCTATTTTACCTTGATGCCTTTCAACATCACTTGTCTACAGGTAGAGTGTTGATCAGTTTGTCAAATAGCTTAATCGCTCGTTCCAAAGCCCCTAACGTTGCTCAGGCAGCTTGAACGGGGAGAAAATTTTATTTAGTAGCACAAATTTTGAGCAAAATTTTCCTGATGAAGCCTGTCGATCGCGACTAAGAAAGCATAGGTTTCTTACAGCGACAATGACTGATCTTTCCCTGTTGGCTGCGGTGATGGCAAAAGCTTCGTCCGAACAGGCCCTCAAGACTCCACCACCGCCAAATGCATCTTTGACCGCCTTTGATTGGCAGACCATCCGCTTACGTGAGGCAGATGCTACCAAGCAAACCTCTCAAAACAAGGCGCTTTTGAAACCGAGCGTACGCCCTGATTCTAACCAGAGCGTTACAGAGTTTGCTCAACCAGCTTCTGTGCTGCCTCGATCGGGAGGACAACTCTACTGGCAACGTTTTGCCGCCATTCGCTCGGGTCGTCTTTACACGCGCCTGCCGATCGATAGTTTCCGAGAGATCTGGCAGCAGACCACTAGCAACCCGACCGATCGACAATGGCGGCAACTGCTTGCAATGGAAGCCAGAGCCGCAACTAGGGGACAGGGCGATCATCGTCTCTCCATTATGGTGGGAGATTCACTCAGCCTTTGGTTTCCTAGCGATCGCCTACCCGCCAACCAACTCTGGCTCAACCAGGCAATTTCTGGCGAAAATACTAGCGCTATCCTGCGGCGACTATCAACCTTTGCTAGTGCCCGTCCCCAAGCAATTTACGTCATGGCAGGTGTGAACGATCTTAAGCAAGGTGCAACCGATAACGAAATTCTTTGGAATTTGCGTCAGATTGTCCGTCGTTTGAAACGGGCACATCCGCAGGCTCAGATCGTAGTGCAGTCGATTTTACCAACCCGTACGGCTGCTGTTCCCGGCAATCGTGTTGGCTGGCTTAATCAACGTTTAGCGACGATCGCGCAACAGGACGGTGCCACTTTCCTTGATTTGTATACCGCTTTTGCAGATGTAGACGGCAGTTTGCGCGATGACTTGACGACTGATGGGCTACACCTGAATGCGACTGGCTATCAAACCTGGCAGTCAGCCCTTGCCCAGGCAGATACACGGCTGGCACGGGGAGGGTAAGCAGCCAAGCTTTTGAGCATAGGCGTTAGCTGCTATCTCACGATCGCGCTAGTATCTTCACAATTAATCGTGTTCTGTTTAACTCATACACTGCTGTGAAGTATCAATCTGCGATCGCGTTGGTTGGAACGTTTTGCCTCATAACGATCGTCCGACCTGCCTTTGGTGACACGGCTCAACTAGCGCTAGAGCAGCAGGCTGAGGCTGTTGCCTCACGCCTTGAGGGAGTGATGGATACATCGGCTCAAGCCCTCCTCAACGCCAAAGCTCCTAATGTCAGAATGACCACTTGTCGTGTCCGCTTGTCAGCAACTGAGGCGGAAAAGCAACCCAACTCAATTTTTCTTTATCAAGAGCAGGCGTTAACAAAAAATCTGGCAAGCCCCTATCGGCAGCGCTTTTTGCAGATTAGCCCCAGTGCTCATAGTCAGAGTGTGCGCTCGCTCTCCTTCAAGCCTGCAACACCAACTGCCTGGATCAATTTCTGTAGTAAACCAGAGGGCGATCGCACCATTCAGCTCCGCGACCTTGGTACTGCCGTTTGTAGTGTCTTTCTCAAGCCTTCAGGGGATGCTTACGTTGGCAATACTCCGGCAGATGGCTGCCCTGCTAATATTCGAGGCGCAGTCAGAATCAAAAACCATATCGTACTGCAGACAATCGGCATGGATACCTGGGATCGTGGCTTTGATGCTGCTGGTAAGCAGGTCTGGGGCGCAACGGCAGAGTCTTATCAGTTTCGGCGCAGAGAGTAAGTAATCAGGAAAAGCAGAACGGGTTATAAAGACAGGCAAGCAAGGAAAACGTCCTCAGTTTTGCTGATAGTGTTTGCTTTTTACTGCCGTTTACCGTTTACCTCTCGCTTGCTGGTGCTGACTTGTTAGCGTTCCCTTGTTATCAACCCAATGTTATCAACCTAAGTATCTAGGGTACTTTACGCTAGGGAGAGTAATGGCGTTAAGTACTCAGACGTGAACAATTACCTGATTCTCTGGCTATCACTGTTTTTGATAGCAAGGGGAATTACAGGGATTGTGCTTAATCACGTACGGCTACTTCGTAGGGTTTAGCGTGGGCACCTTGTGCTTAACAGTGGAGTGTTCGTATGGCTCAAGGAATAGGAACTAAACTCAGATTGATGGTTGTTGATGATGAACCCGACAACCTAGATCTGCTGTATCGGACGTTTCGACGTGATTTTGAGGTTCTGCAAGCAGAGAGCGCGATCGCAGCGCTGCAAATGCTTGAAGAACAGGGAGAAATGGCAATCATCATTTCAGACCAACGGATGCCTGAAATGCTGGGAACAGAATTTTTGAGCAAGACGGTCGATCGCTACCCCGATACGATTCGGATCGTGCTGACTGGCTATACCGATGTTGAGGATCTAGTCGAAGCCATCAATACAGGAAAGGTGTTTAAGTACATCACAAAGCCCTGGAACCCTGATCAACTGAAGGGAGTTATCCAGCAAGCTGCTGAAACGTACAAGGTTTTGAAACAGCGCACAAACGAGCTGCGACGGGCACTTCGACGAGAGTCGTTGTTCAACACAATGACCACAGCTATTCGTGAATCGCTGGATTATCACAGTATGCTGCAAACTACTGCCGATACGTTGGGGCGAACGTTTGCTGCCAGTTGTTGTACACTGCACCCTGTAACAGACGATCGCCTCTTACCAGAAGCATTCATTTATCAGGAAGGCAGTCAAGGTGTTCAGGAAACGCAAGACCAGGAAACGCAAGACCAGGCGTTGCAGTCACCTCTGCCCCACCCCACTGACGATTTCTTAATGCAGGCTGTTGTGCAACGTCAGATTCAGACAGCACCTCTGCCTTCTGGAGAGGGATTTCAACTTGTGGTGCCTCTCACCTATCAGCAAGAAGCTCTGGCAGTGCTGTCACTGTATCGTCGAGCGATCGATCAGCCCTGGTCGCCTGAAGATATCGAACTTATTCAAGGCGTAGCAGAACAGGCAGCACTCGCTCTTTCACAAGCAAAGCTTTACCAGCGTACCCAAGAACAAGCCGAACAAATGCGGGCAGAACTCGCCGTTGCCCGTCAAATTCAAGGCAACCTCTTACGCCAGAGTCTACCTGATCTCGATGGCATGAAAGTCCAGGCGTGTTGCTTCCCTGCCCGTGAAGTTGGCGGCGACTTTTTTGAGGTATATGCTCATCCGCAGGGCGATATCTGGCTGGCAGTGGGCGATGTCTCTGGCAAGGGTGTACCAGCAGCACTGTTTATGGCAAGTGCAATCTCGGTGTTGCGGCGAGAGCTATCGCAAGAATCACCACCAGAGCCGCATCTCGTCATGCAAAACTTAAATCGCAGCTTGTCTGAAGATCTGGTTAGTACCAACTGTTTTATTACGATGGTGCTGGCTCGCTACAGCCCTTCGACCTGCCAGCTTGTTTACGCAAACGCAGGACATATTTACCCCTTAGTGTGGTCTAGTCGCAATGTTGCTGCACAGCTTGCTGCTGGGGAAGCATCCGCTGTCGAACCGCTCTACCTTAAAGTCCGAGGCGTGCCGTTGGGCATTTTACCCAATTGGAAGGCAGCATCCGGTAATGTGGCGCTCAATCCTGGTGAGGTGATGCTGCTGACCAGCGATGGCATTACAGAGGCAACTGTGGCAACAGCAGGTGGTAACGTCGGTACACCTCAGACGGTCACTGCTATGCTGCAACAGTCTGGATTATGGCAAATGCTGATGCAAGAACACGCCCCCCTTGATTTGAGCCACCTGCTTTCGCGGATTCGATCGCACAATACAATTCAAGAAGACGACCAAACCATACTTTCTCTGGAGGTTCTGTAGTTAATGAGAACTGAGCTTCACGTACCCAGCGACCTAAAGTTTTTGTCAATTGTCGAAAATTGGCTCTTGGGCAGCTTGGAGGTCGAACTTGGCGATCATGTTGACTGGACCCGTCAATCCAATCGTCTACGTCTGGTGCTAGTAGAGGCATATTCCAATGTCGTCCGTCATGCCCATAAAGATCAGCCAGCGCTACCTGTACTTATTCGACTGGAATTGCAAGAGCGTGATATTGCCCTTGAACTTTGGGATCATGGGACAGGCTATGATGTGGCGACCTATACAGAACCCACGCCAGAGCTGATGCAAGAAGGGGGCTACGGCTGGCTTATCCTTAATCGACTAATGGATCGCGTTGAATATCAGCTTCAGGTCGATGGGTTGAATTGCCTGAAGATGGAAGCGAGCTTACCGGAGTCTGTCTAGTCGCTAGGGAAAGGCAAAAGATAAAGGGCAAAAGGCAGACACAGTTGTTAGTTGCTTAGAAGCGCTAGTGATTAGTCTTAAGGCAGCAGCTCTCAAGCCTTACGTCTCGCCTCAAATCTAAAGATGGTCTAAGTGCAAGCCGTTGCCTAGGGAAAATCAGGTAGACTACTTCTCTACTGCCTTGGCAGGGATGTTGTAGCTAGTGTTCCTCTAGCAGGTGACGATCGTCATGGTTTGAGAGCCTACATTTAGGAAGTAGGGTTAGGTAGTTCAGTGCTAGCCTGGAACGATCGTTCGGACGAGATCTGATACGCTATCTGTAGACTAGTTAGATGAACTCAACTCCATATGTAGAGCCAGATTGCTAAATTTGCTTGTGCTTATTCATCCTGATTTGCTCATTCTGGACTTGCAATCAAGCTAACTTCGGTGCATCTTTGTAGGGCAGTGCAATGATTGCAGCCCAAAGCAAGAGAGTCGATCGCCTCGGCTCACTCTGCTTCATGTCGCCATTTACTGGTAAGGGGTAACGATTCGTGGTCGAAATTACGCTTGAAACGCTTTGGATACAGGTGCTGGAACGCTTGCAGCTTCAGCTTAGCCGCCCTACCTTTGAAACCTGGATCAAAACAGCGATCGCGGAACAGTTGGATGACAACTGTCTGGTTATTCGTACACCGAATCCCTTTGCCCGTAACTGGCTTCAAAAGTACTACATCAAAACGATCGCCGAAGTAGTGCAGGAAGTGATGGGGCATCCAATTGACATCCACATCACGATCACGCAGGGCGATGATGCCTCTGAGAACCCAGAGATGTTCTGGCCCCTCCCCTCCCACGAAAACGTTACCGAACCATCTCCGCCGGACTCGGCAGCAGCAAACAACGGTGCGCGCAGCGCTCTCAATTCCAAATATGTCTTTTCGCGACTGGTCGTTGGTGCTAATAACCGCATGGCACATGCAGCGTCCTTAGCAGTAGCAGAATCACCCGGACGCGAATTTAACCCGCTCTTTCTCTGTGGTGGTGTAGGGCTGGGCAAAACTCACCTCATGCAGGCGATCGGGCACTATCGGCTGGAAATCTGCCCCTCGTCGCGCATCGTCTACGTCTCCACCGAGCAATTTACCAATGACTTGATTACTGCCATCCGTAAAGATAGTCGACAGAGCTTTCAGGAGCGTTATCGTGCCGTTGATGTGCTGCTAGTGGATGACATTCAGTTTATTGAAGGCAAAGAATACACACAGGAAGAGTTTTTTCACACCTTCAACACGCTGCACGAGACCGGTAAGCAGGTTGTGCTGGCATCCGATCGTCCACCCAACCAGATTCCCCGCCTTCAGGAGCGACTCTGCTCTCGCTTTTCGATGGGCTTGATTGCCGACATTCAACCCCCCGATCTGGAAACGCGGATGGCGATTCTGCAAAAAAAAGCAGAGTACGAGAATATGCGCCTGCCCCGCGATGTGATTGAGTACATCGCCTCTAGCTACACCAACAACATTCGCGAACTAGAAGGGGCGCTCATTCGAGCCGTTGCGTATATTTCCATCTCTGGGCTGCCTATGACCGTGGAAAATATTACCCCAGTGCTGAATCCGCCTGTAGAGAAGGTAGAAGCCTCGCCAGAAGCGGTGATTTTGGCGATCGCCGAAACCTTTGATGTGTCTGTCGAAGATTTGAAAGGCAGCTCTCGTCGTCGAGAAATTAGCGTTGCTCGTCAGATTGGGATGTATCTGATGCGGCACCACACCGACTTGAGTCTGCCCAAGATTGGTGAGGAGTTCGGCGGTAAAGACCACACCACTGTTATGTATAGCTGCGACAAAATTTCTCAGCTTAAAGAGAGTGATCCCAGCATGGCGCAAACGTTACGGCAACTGGGCGATCGCATCAACCACACCAGCCAAATGCGGAAGTGAAATAGCCATCAGCGACCAGCGATTAGAGTAGGAATCATGCTGACCATCCGTGTTCAGTGCTAGCTCTCAAGCTGAACGCTGATAGCTGACAGTTGACTGCTCCTCCTCAATCTTGCTGGTGGGAAAACTGACGTGCGCCGATCGCCGAGAGCACGATCGCTGAGAACAGCAGCACGGGAACCACATACCAGGGGAATTGAGCAAATGGTAAGTAAGCAGCCGCTCGTAGCCCCAAGCTTGTGTAGGTAAGAGGAAGTAGGTACACAACGGCTTTGAGGGCGATCGGTAGCGTTGTAGGGTCAAAAAACGTGGCACCCAAAAACGACATTGGCACAATCACAAAGTTGTTATAGATGCCGACGCTCTCTAGCGACTTGACATTTAACCCCACAATCACGCCCAGAGCTGAAAAGACCGCGCAGTTTAGCACCAGTACTAGCAAAAACAGGGGATTCAGGAAACTCCAGACCTTGCCCGTACAGACAATGGCAACCAGAATGACCGAGCCTGCGGTTAGCATCCCTCGTACAATGCCTGCCATCATCTTGCCAACGTGCAGCGCCAGCGGATGCACCGGCATCAACAGCATTTCCTCAAAGGTTTTGGTAAAGAGGCGATCGCCGCAAATAGAAAACGTTGTGCCGCCGAAGCTAATCACCATTGATGACAGCGCCACCATTCCTGGCAGAATAAACTGCAAGTAATTATCCCCTGCCGATGGCTTCATGGCAGAATCAAGCGTACTGCCTAGCCCCAACCCAAAGCCCACAATATAGATCAGAGGCGACACCAACCCAGAAGCAATGACCTGCACTAACCGCACGCGCAAGTCGAGCCAATCGCCCCAAAAAACAGTGATGCAGTCGTTCCAAAGCGTCTGTAGCGTTGAGTAGGACGTAGGCTTGCCGAAGGGTACGCGGGTTTGAAGACTCACAAGTTTAACGGATTGATAGCACTCGTCTATTGTGACACCTTGAATGCGTGTCCAAGAATACACGATCGCCCTTATAAAACATAGAACCCTCCAACATAAACGTTTGATCCTGCCACTTTCAAGCAAGTGTCCCTGAGTTTGCGTCGCTGCTGCAAAGGTTTACTGGCTCTGCCCCTAGGAAGAGGAACCTTTACTGCCGTGTTTTTATGCTGGTTTCAGTAATAGATAAGGAGATGGTTATGACTAAAAAAATTGAAGATTTTCCACAAGAGATTCAACAAAACTTAGTGGATGGTGCACAACAGATTTTTGTCACCGCTTTTAACAGTGCTGTCAGTGATGGTTTAAGTGAAGATGCGGCCACTGAGGTTGCCTGGAACTCGCTCAAGCCCAATTACGAGCAAGATGCTGATGGTAAATGGCACTTTAAACAAGCGTCAGACACAGGCATCCACAACAAAGCCATCACTACAGGCGGCAACTAAACTATTTCCTGTATAGGAAAGGTCTAGGAGTGCCGTAGGAAGAACAGCGGTTGGATCTGTGCAGTCTGCTCCCAATTAGCGGCATACTGAGGAAGAAGGACACCTCTTTTTAACGCTTTCCAAACCGGGTCAGACGAGTATGAAACGTAAATCCAGGAACTCCGGCTATGACCGGGATGTTGACCGCGATTACGATCGCGACTACGACGATTTCGATTCCTCAAAGCAGAAACCAGCCAAATCATCGATTGCGGCACTCTTTAACGCCACTGCTCTTGCAGTGCTGGCAGGTGTTTTTATCCTGGGCATTGGGATTGGGCTTGGCTTCAGCTCTGTTTCCAGCTCGGCTTCCGGTAAGATCGTGACTGCCCTTGACTTGAGCCAGCGAGCACCTAGCCCTGAACTCTGTGCTCAGTTCGGTTCCGCTGCCATTACAATGGATACCCGTGTTTTTGTAACACTTGATCCGTTGAATGTTTATGTCTCTCAGCCAAGCACTCAACCAGGTTGTGTTTTGCGTACAAACAACTGGTCAATTTTGGAGCAAAAGGGTTTAGTTAAACCTGATCAGGTGCGGGACTGCAAAAACCGTATGAATACTTTTGGCTTCATTGATGCACTCGAACGAACACCTCGGATTGATTGCATCTACCAGAACGACGCTGCCAAAAACTTCTTCTTGAACAGTCCTGGTTCTGGCGGTGCCGCTATGCCAGAAAATGAGAAGTACTAAACTTAAGGGTAAAGGCTAGCTTTAAAGTGAAAGGGACGGTAGAAGTTGGACTGCTAAAGTCTACTTTTACCGTCCCTTTTTACGTTGCATACTTTGGGAGCCAATAGATTCTAAGCAAGAAGCTACCGTTTTGTAAGGGCAGCTTTTGCCAAAGTTTTTACCTTCAGCCGCTAAACAGATCGCTGAAACTGTCCCTACGGGTTTTTTATAGAAATCGCCTCAAAATGTTGTGCGGCTTAGAGGCTCAGATCTTGCGTCAAACGCACCTGAATCAACTGATCGGGCTGGATCATGGCAGGTTTAGGTGCAGTAATTAATGTAGCTGCCGCACCCGCTGCCGCACCACCGAGTGCGCCCAAGCCAGTTGAACCACTAATGGCACCCAGCACACCGCCCGCTAAAACACCAATGCCAGAATTGCGTGCTAGGTCGGTGCCTGCAACCTGACGGCTACCATTTAACGCTTCAGACTGCGCTATCAGCGGCAGAGTACGACCTGCCAAAGCGATCGCCTGCGTAACAAATTGGCTGCCTGCGGTTGTTGTTTCAAAGCGTCCTGTCACCAGACTGCCTGCGGGTGCTAGAACATTGCCAGAGACGTCGCGCAAATCTGCTTGCAGTACCAGCACTTCTTGCTGCGGGCTGTCGGTACGCAAACTCAGCGCTGACTTGCCGGGATAACGCAGGTTTAAGGGTGTGCCAGCAGGCAGCAAAACATTGGGTGCTGTAGGGCTAAGCGCCTGACGAATCCCTGGCGATTGATTAACCAATGCCAACGGTTGACCGCTAACTCTCGCGGTGCTAGAGGTCACTGGCAGTGGTTGCCCAAATTTGACGATCGGAGTTGGTGCAGGCTTTGTTGGAGCCTGTCTGACGGTACTGGCATCATAAGTCGGCGCGGCGATCGCTGGCATAGCAGGTGCTTGTAAGGGTGCAAGCTCCAGTGGCGGTGCCAGGTTAGCTGAGGGTTGCTGCCTGACTGTGTTGGCATCATACGCAGGACTCACCCCTGGTAGTGGCGTAGTTGGTGCCTGCCTGATAGTATTTGCATCGTACGACGCACCTGCTTCTGGTGGTAAAGGCGTAGATGGGGTTACTGGCTGTTGCTGGGGAGGCGAACTTTGTAGGGGTGGCACACTGACGGCAGATGACGCTGCGCTTAAAGGTGGCGTGTAGGGCGCTGCTTCAATACGTGGTCTACCATTGGAAGAGCCTAGAGCAGGCGTGCCAACTTGAATAGGCGGAGGTACGCTGATGCTTGGTTGGTTTGGAGCAATAGCTGGCATGGCAGATACCATCTCCGGAGCGGTTGTAGTTGGAGAGGGTGGCGCGATCGAATTAGAAGGCGGCGCTGGTCTAACACTCTGATTAGTCGGGATTCGATCACTCTGCCTACGATCCAGTGGCGGAACGCTCACACTAGGAACGGCTGTTAAGGGTCGTGCTGCTAGGGATAGGGGTATATTAGCTGCTGTGTCTGACGTAGCAGTTGGGGCTGGTTTTGCAGTTGTCAGAGGACGAGCGGTGTTAGCAGGCTGAATGCGCGATGCCATACTGGTGGTCGATCGTGGTGTTGGGGCAGCAGGCTTTGTAGGGACATTCGCTACTGGTTTTGGTGTAGCTGGCGATGTGGCTGCTAAAGGTGAACTTGGTGATGCGACTGTTTGAGGCGTGGCTGTTGTTGGTGCCACAGTTGTTGAAGGATCGGCAACAGGCGATGGCACTGCGATCGCCACACCACTGCTAGTATCAACGCCCACATTAGAGTCAAGAGGGTTCAGCGAAGCAGGTGTTCTTTTTGCTGCGTTTTGAGTCGGTGCAGCGGGTAACGCAGGAGCTAGAGCGATGGGAGCCGCTGGTGCAGCACTCATTAAGCCAGCAGGTCTGCTGTCGTTAGCATCACTCTTAGCGTCTGCTGCCGCATTGCCATCCGCTGCCGCATTAGTTGTTGCGGATTGATTGGCGGTTTCTAAGGGTGGCGGCGAAGGAAGATTACTCCCGAGCGCGGCTGGCTGTTGGCGGATTGGTTCATTGCCAATCGGCACAGAAGCAGACGGTGCTACAGTCGTTGGCTTCGTAGGCACAATCGGCGCAACGGGTTGCAGAGGCTTCACAGCAGACGGGTTAACCGCTGTTGCTACATTGGCAGAAAGCGATTTACTGACGAGAGGACGCACCACCCAGCGCGAGTTGCCTGCCTGCGTCGTGCGATCGCCAACTTTTTGCAGCTCTACCTGCCCCGGTGCTAACGAAACCCCTGGCGAGATTTCCATCACAATGCGGGTTAGCCCTGGCTCAAACTGAGAGACCCGAATCTGGCGTACTGGACCTGCATAGGTTTTTTGAGCACTCACGTTGCCGATCGCAGTGTCAGGCAGGTCAACCACAATACGGGCGGGCTGAGCCATCAGGAAGTAACGGGGCGTTGTGCCATCTTTGACCGTGATTTCAAGCTGATTGACGGTTGGGTCAAAGCTCCAGTTTGTGAGCGACGCTGCCTGCACTGAGCAAAGAACCGCGTCTCCTACGATCGTACTTAAAGCAACAATAGTCCCCAAAAGTAACCGTGGCATACCCAACGGCGGCGCGGCAGGTTGCCTTACTTGTAGCTGAGATTCCGAAGGCTGAAATTCCGGCTTAATCTGACTTTGCATCACTTTAGTGCTGAACGCATCTAACAAATTTGGCTGATAGGCTTGGCTCGAAGCTGAAGCTGAATCTAGGCAAGCAGGCATACACGACTGACTGTATACCTATTTAGGGATGACACCCATTACTGCATCTCATGATGCCACCAGATATAGGGTTTGCATATTTTAAGCGTTAAATTTTATTACAACTAACCCTGCTGTACAAGCGCTAGCACATGGGCACATTGATCGCGGTAGTCCGCTGTCTCTAACACAGGCGTGCTGTCAGCCAACGCACTAGCAAAACCGTCTGTCTGTGCGATCGCCTCACTCAAGTCAAGCCAAGACTTGCAACCACCATAGACAGGGTTGTAAGGAATAATCTGCGGCTGACCTAGCCGATAGACTCGTAGCAGCAGTACCTCGATCGGCTGGCTAGGCTTCCACTTGAGCCGTTCTGACGCAAAGGCTTCGTTCCAGATGTGGAAGGGGAGCAAGGCTGCTAATGGAGCCGCTTCGCTGACTTGAATACTATCAGTAATCGTTGCCCAAGAGCCAAGCCGAACCGTTTCAGGATGCCAACCTGATGCAACAGGAACGATAGCATTCGCGTACTGCGCCTTCACTAGGTGCGGTTGCTGATGCTCATAGGTGGGGTACAGCAAGATGTGTTGATGCGCGATCGTAAACTGCCCTTTCGCCTCACGCAGCCCGCCCTTACGTAACAGGACAATCGTCTCGCCCTGCTCCAGTGCCGCCACTGCTACCTGCCACTCCTTCAGCCCATACGTCACTGTTGGCAGGCTTTGCTTTGCGATCGTCATGCCACCCTCCTTCATCGCCCGCTCAATTTCCTACTCCGTACCCCTTAAGTTCAGTCCTATTTCACAAAAATCTTGGCAAGAAATTCTCCTGCCACCATCACAAATGGAAAAACAATCCCTGCCATCCCAATCGAACCGCCAAACTGCCCCAACAGGCTGAGCAGAGTTTTGCTGCTGCTAGCAGCACGTTCATTCATCACCGCTACAAAGCGGGAACTGCCACCCAGCAAAAACGCACCACCGATCCCTAGCGGAATGCTGAGACCAAACCAATACTTCAGTCGATCGCCCGGTTGAATGGCTCCAATCCCTGGCAAGATCAAAAAACTAAACACCTCAATTACGATCCAGAGGACGAAGCCCCTCATAAAGTCTTTCCGCCACAGGTCGTCAAAAGAAAAGTTGCTCATAAGTGACCCAAGGTTGATGCAAGCATAGAAGCAAGATACTTCAGAAATCGCTTTCTACACAAACTGAGCGCCTTTATGTGGATTACATAGAAGAGTGTACAGCGTTCTACAAGTGTAGGATTTTTGTCATACAGTACCAGCATCCCCTGCTGTCACTACTACTGCCTTGAGACGAAAAGTAGCGATCGCTGAGTACAATCTTCAGCTTTTCTCAATGCTTTTGTGATTGAGCGTTGAGCCAGGTTGACTAGGATAAAGCTAAAGTCACGATCGCAGCCACAAAAGCACTAGCCCTCAGTGGCTGCGATCGCCACGTTGTACCAACTACTAAAGAAAAACAATGACTACTCATGATCTTCTGATGCTAGTGCTGATGCTGAGTCCCGGCATTCTTCTCTCCGTTGCTGTCATGGGAATGTTTGCTGCTGGAGGCTGAGGAGGAGAGGAACGAGGGATAAAGGTTAAAGGATGCAGGCTGAAAGTTCTGAGTTTTCTGTCCGTCTTCTGCTCCACTGCTTCCCCTATTCCTTCTATCTCCCTCCGCCTTCTGACCACTGGCTTCCCTTTCTTTACCCCGCCAAACCAATTTCTCGTAACCGCTGCTGTAAATATGCTCCGGCAGTGATGCTTGGAAATAGTTGTGCTCCGTTAGCAATACAACTGGAAAGTGGCGTCAGGTCAACGTCGGGGCGTGGATGCGCGAAAAACGGCATAGAGAAGCGCCGTCGTCGATCGTCCACTGGATTGACGACACGATGAGTCGTGCTTTTGAGCCGTCCGTTGGTAATCTGCTGGAGCATATCGCCGCTATCGACAATGATCTGTCCTGGTAGTGCCCGAATTGATCGCCAGGTGCCATCGCGCTGCAATAACTCCAGCCCGTCGTCGGTTGCTTCGCACAAGAGCGTCAGTAAATTAATATCTTCATGCGCTGCTGCACGCAGGCTTGCTGGATGAGCATCTGGGGCGATCGGGGGATAGTGAATTACGCGGAGAATGGTATCACTGTCTCGCATCATGTCACTCAACAGAGACTCTGGCTCTCCTAGATATAGGGCGCAAGCTTTCAGTAACGCCATTGCACACGCCTCTAGTTGGGCATAAAGCTGATTCATCACAGTGGCAAACTGCGGTACTTCCAGCGGCGAAAGATTAGCTGGATAACGAGCCGCTAAGGGATGGTCGGGTGGTAGCGATCGACCAACGTGCCAAAACTCTTTGAGATCAGGAACAGGATGATCTTTAGCGTGTTCGCGTCCAAAGGCTGTAAAGCCACGCTGCCCCTGCAAGGCTGGCTCTTCATAGCAACGTTTTGCAGACTCCGGCAACGTAAAAAATGCTTGAGCGGCTTCGTAAGCGGACTGGATGAGCGTTGAGTCAACCCCATGATGGGTTACAGCAAAAAAGCCGATGTCTTCCAGGGCACTGCCCAGTTGGTGGATAAAGGCTTGGCGACGATCGTTTTTCTGAGCGTCTGCGTAAAAGTCGCGTAAATCCAGGACGGGAATAGTCTGTGTAAGAAGCATTATAACGACGAGAAGCGAACAACCAGAATAGGGTGTAGGGTGTGAAATGTCGCAAGAAGGAGACACACCTTTGGCATCTATTATTTGGCTTATTTTAGTCTACGCACTGCTGGTGGCGATCGGTGGCATGCTCGGTTACGTCAAAGCAAAGAGTAAGCAATCGTTGCTTTCAGGTTTAGGTAGCGGGGTTGCACTGGTAATCGCCTGGTACATCAGTCTCCAAAATCCTACAGTTGGTTTGGCGCTGGCAGCCGTCATTGCACTTGCGTTGCTGGTCGTCTTTGCCCTCCGCTTTCGTGCCACTGGTAAGTTTATGCCTGCAGGCTTACTGGCAATTTTGAGTTTGGTTATGACGGTTTTGTTTGTCACTGCCTTTTTCCTACCACAAGCCTGAACGGCTACTGCAAGCCCTCTGGCACAACACCCGTTTGTTAAGACGAATGGGCGATCGGGTTGCGAAATGAGTCGCGAAAACGTTGTATAGAGGAAAAAGCGCTCTTAGAAAGCCGTTCTATGATGAAGCAGTTGATTCCAGCCCGTTGGCGAGTGCAGTATAAGGTGATCCAGCGATCAACCGCTGATGTCTTCACCGGGCAGCGTTCAAGATTAGTGCCCTTCAGCCCGATGGATGGCAGCCAGTTACAGCAATTCACGCCACAGGTGACGATCGCCCAACCTATTCCTGCCACGACCCTTTCCGAAAATAAAAAGCATAATTTGGCGTTGGCAATACAGCGTCTTCAAAACGTCGTCGTGCAGCCTGGAGCTATCTTTTCCTTCTGGCATTTGGTCGGGGAACCGAACCGCGCTAAAGGCTATCTCGAAGGACGGACGATTATTCAAAATCAGCTCAAAGCAGACGTGGGTGGTGGGCTTTGCCAGCTTTCTGGTCTACTGTACGTTTTAAGCTTAAAAGCTGGACTCAAAGTGCTGGAGCGCCACCCCCATTCACAAGATATCTATACTGATGCCACTCGGTTCGCGCCGCTAGGCTCTGATGCCACCGTTGTCTATGGCTACAAAGATTTTCGGTTTAAGCAGACGCTTGCCATGCCAATCTGCCTTCGCTTTGAATTGAGCGATCGAGCAATCCGCGCCATGCTCTGTGCGCCTCTGCCAATTCTAGAGTATGCGATCGACTTTCAGCGGGAGAATGTGGATGGTGGCATTAGGGTAAATGCCGTGCGCTTACTCAATAGCGAGACGAACGTTGAAGTGCTGCACTCTACAGTGTATCAAACGAAGCAAGCCGAACTCGCAGAAGCCTGAATGCTGCAACACTTGGGTCAGCATCATGCACTACAACGAACGGTTACAGTTCCTCTGGATTGATGCCCAATTCTTTCAGCTTGGCAGATAGCTTATCCGATCGTTGCCGTTCCTGTTCTAGCTGCTGTTGAGCCTGCTGGTTCTGTTCTATCAGTTCTAGATAGGTCGCAAATTTCTTCCCATCAGGGCGATAAATTTCTAGTTCGCCATCTACCAGTTCAAAGCGGACGTTCAAACGGGGACTGATCCAGCTGATCGGGTTTTCGATCACTTCGAGGAAATCGCCAGCACGCAGCCAACCGCTGAAATCACCTTTATCTGAATCGTAGAGGTAATATTCCTCAACGCCATAGCGTTCGTAAAAGCGGAACTTCTTTGCCATTTCTACGAGCGTATTTCCAGGGGAAAGAATTTCAAACGCGACTTGGGGCGGTATGTTTCCTTCTTTCTATTGTTGGTAAGAACCACGTTCGCAAAGCGTCGTCTCTGGCGATTCGCCTTTCAGATGACCAAAAATCACCATCGTATCGGGAGCCGCTTTGATCGTCTTGCTTCCCTCTACGGGATACCAGAGTAAGTCGCCTGCTACGAAGACGTTAGGATCATGCTTGAACAGAGCTTCACAGCCCAGCTTAATGTAAACAATCCAGTTAAACTGCTTCGTCTTGTCAGCCATTGGTTGCCCATCGCTGTCGGGATAGCTGCTGTCTTGGTTGAGTGTAGGCGATCGTGTCATGGCAGCTTATCCGTGCGTGTTGGCAACAGCAAATGGAAGCACCTGATTTAACTTACCACTCCGAAAACCCTCCAGGTCGAGGGTGACATAGAGGAAGCCAAAGGATTGAAAGGTCGTGACCAGTGTGGGCAAATCTGTAGTCAGGACAAACTCTTTAAGCTGCTCGGCAGGAAGCTCAATCCGAGCGGTATCGCCTTCAGATCGTACTCGGAAGGTGCTCAACCCCATTCGTCGCAATGAGGCTTCGGCTCGACCCACACGCTGTAGTTTGGCGATCGTAATTTCCTCGCCATAAGGAAAGCGCGAACTGAGGCACGGTTGGGCAGGCTTATCCCAGCAGGCAAGCCCCAGATGTTTGGCAAGGGCACGCACGTCTGCTTTGGTAATGCCCAGTTCCGCTAGGGGCGATCGGGCACCCCTTTCCTTGGCTGCCTGAATGCCGGGTCGATAGTCAGTGAGGTCATCGGCATTAACACCATCCACCACATAGGGATAGCCGCGCTCCAGTGCCAGCGGTTTTAGCGTGTCGTGCAGTTCACTCTTGCAGAAATAGCAGCGATTGACCGGATTCGCCGTGTAGTTAGGATTATCCATTTCGTGGGTTTGCACCAGTTCATGGGCAATGCCAATCTCGGCAGCCTGCACACGGGCATCTTCGAGATCTTCTGGCAAGAGAGACGGTGAAACAGCGGTAATGGCAAGGGCACGATCGCCCAGCACATCGTAAGCCACTTTGGCGACCAGGGTACTGTCAATGCCGCCAGAGTAAGCAATTAGCGCCCGTTCCATTTCTGCAAACAGGCGCTTGAGTGGTTCAAGTTTGTCGATCGACATTGCTAAAATTCCTTCGCTACAGCAGCAGGGAGCACCCCATTACTACCTTAACGTCTGTAAACAACGATCGTTTTAGTCTAATACCAGTTCAAATGCTGCGACAGAAAAAGGAAATTGAGCAACCGGCAACCGTCTGAGCATTTAGCAAAACCGTGCTGCTCTCTACTGCTGACACTGATGCCTTTCGTTGGCTAGTCGTTTGGTTAAAGCCAGCGATCGATCGTCAGCCTAACCACTCCGGATTTTGGGCCGTGCCGTCAAACTGACTACTGGTTTTGAATTTTTCGTATTCTCCCTTAGCGGCTGCCTGGGCTGTACGCTGACGCAATGCAGCTACTTGTTCCTGGCTTAACGGCTTAAATGTCCGCGCAGCTTCCAATGCCTGAGCGAGAATGTCCATTTTTTCAAAGCCTGTAATGACCGTTGAAACGGGTAGATTCATGGCGTAATGCAGACACTCGATCGGCGTTACCGTCTTACTCTGAAGAATACTGTTAGCGCCGAGCGCTTTCATCCCCAAAACACCAATGCCATCCTTGAGCAAAACGGGCAAAACCTGCTTCTCAAAGCTGCGGAAGTGAGCGTCCATCACGTTAAGCGGCATTTGCACAGCATCAAAGCGGAAGTTGTTCTGAGCGGCAATTTCAAGCATTCGCAGATGGACAACCGGGTCTTTGTGACCTGTAAAACCGATATAACGAATCTTGCCTGCTTTTTGTGCCTCTAGCATTGCTTCTTGAGCACCACCCACTGCAAAAATGCGATCGGGGTCTTCCATCCGAATAATTTCGTGATGCTGCATCAAATCAATGCGATCGGTTTGCAGTCGTTTGAGCGACTCATCAATTTGCTGGGCAGCCGCCTTCTTCGTCCGACCGTCAATTTTGCTCATCAAAAAGACTTTTTCGCGGTAACCATTCTGAAGTGCTTTACCCATACGGATTTCGCTGCCACCGTTGTGATAATCCCAGCAGTTATCCATGAAGTTAATACCGCGATCGATCGCACTCTGAATGAGCTTGATGCCCTCCTGCTCCTCTTTGGGTCTACCAATGTGATGACCACCCAAACCAATTAACGAGACTTTTTCGTTGGTGCGACCAAGGGTGCGATACAGCATTTCGCCCTGTTTCGTTGAACTGGGAGTAGCAGTCGTTTGAGCCAAAAGTGGCTTTAACAAACCCCCAGCTACTACCACACCTGCGGCAGCGACGCTCGAAGTCGAAACAGCCTTCAGCAAATCGCGTCGATTGATTTCCACGAAACTCTCCTGGTTGTAGGGATGGTTAAATCTATTCCCTTCAAAGTGGCAGAGTGGCAGTTGCCCAGCATCTAACGATCGACAGAAATCACGATTGGCAAAAAATGAGCGCGATCGTGCCCTTTAGCCAAAGGCTTCCTGATTAATACAGCTTCGGCTGAGACCCATAAAAGGTGAATGCCTGCTCGTCCCACATCAATTCACAACGAATCAATCTCTAGCCAATTTGACGTGCTGGGTTAGGAGTTGCGCTAAGGCTTTCAAATCAATCGGCTTAGAAATGTAGGCAGTGGAGCCAGCTTCTAGACAAAGGTCACGATCGCCGGTCATCGCCATAGCGGTTTGAGCAATAACGGGAATCGATCGATAGCGAGCGTCGCGCTTGAGTTCTTGCGTCAGAGCTAACCCGTCTTCATGGGGCAAGTTGACATCCATCAAAATCAATGCTGGCAGCGCACGCAATAAGGCTTGTCGCATCTCGTAGCCGTCCTTGACCCATGTCACCTCATAGCCCAAACGGCTGAGGTAGGTCAACACTAATTTGGCATTGTAGTAGTTGTCTTCGACGAGCAGAAGATGATTCGATCGGGACGGTGTTTTAGTTGTTTTAGAGCTGATCTGAGAAGTATTGCTCTGGGAAGTGTTGCCAGCCTGTAGTCGCTCTACCGCCTTCGAGCCTTTACCTGTCACTGCTGCTGGTACTGCAAGATGAATTTCTGAGCTTGACTGGGCGATCGCTCGCTCCACTGCCTTCTCTTCATCGCGTTTATCTTCACCGGACTTATCTTCATCGCGTTTATCTTCATCGCGTTTATCTTCACCGGACTTATCTTCACCGGACTTATCTTCACCGGATGCCAGCATGGGAGGCACCAGTGGCAAGACGATCGTAAAGCGTGAACCAAACCCCAAAGTCGAACTGACTTCAACCGAACCACCGTGGAGTTCCGCTAGTTTTTGAGTCAGCGCCAGCCCCAAACCCGTACCCTCATCACGATTAGCCTCAGCGTTAACGAGCTGAGAGTAAGGGCGAAACAATAGTTGCTGCTGGTCTTCTGAAATGCCTGTGCCAGTATCCCAAACAGTGAAGCAAAGACCGCTATCGATCGCGCTGACTTGCAGCCCCACACTGCCTTTAGAGGTAAACTTAAGCGCGTTTGACAACAGATTGAACAACATTTGCTTCAGCCGCAGCGCGTCGACGACGAGGGTATCAACTTGTGGTGCAATCTCTAGTTTCAGCGTTAGCCCCTTATCGCTTGCTTTCTCCCGCACTAATGTGATCGCCGTTTCACAAACCGCTTTCACGGCAGTGGATTCGCAAAATAGATCGAGCTGATTCGCTTCAATTTTTGAGAGATCCAAAATGTCGTTAATCAGCGCCAGTAAATGCTGACCACTGCTCAAAATAATATTGAGATACTCTTGATGCCGCTTGCTACTGGCGTTAAAGCCCTGTTCGCGCATGAGATGAGTAAAACCCAGAATCGAGCTAAGCGGGGTACGAATCTCATGGCTAGTGTTTGCCAAAAAATCGCTTTTGAGCTGGCTGGTTTGGTTCAGCTCTCGGTTGCGAGCGACTAATTCTTGCTGCTGCTGCCGCTGAGTCTGGATTAGCTCGACCTGGAGCAGGGCAGAACAGAAGCGATCGCAGCTTTGTTCAAGCAGCCAGGGTCTCAACTGCACCAGATGGGACTCTGCTTCACTAAGGCGCTCGTGAGGAGCCGTAGCAACCGGAGCTAAGAGCAGCCAGCCCACGGCAACCTGACCGTGGCGAACCTGCCAACTGCTAGCAGAAGACTGTGCTTGCCAGTGCTGAAGGTCGCGATCGCTCAGGGTTTGACCAACGGCAATTGGCAGTGGGGCAGTTGTATGAGAGTCACCAGAGGCGATCGCCCACACGGTAAATGTTGCCGCTGGTGGTTCGCTGGGTGCCGGTCGATCGCTCAAAACTTCTGTAGGCTGCAACGTAAGGGCACACCATTCTCCCAGTGCTGCACTCAGCTCATTCACCAAAATCTGTGCTAAATGCACTCTAGTAGAGTCGATCATCTCTAGAGAGGAAGTAACAGCAGCAAGGAAGGCTGAAACGCAGGCATTTAGTTTCAGCCCTAATTGGTTCAAGCATCGTTCAGCTTGCAGTTCTACCGCTAGCTGCTGCCCTGTCCTCGCTGCTTCTGGTGTTGTGGGAGCCACCGTTATTGGAGGAGATGGTGCGCCCTTACCATCCTGTTCCGGCACATCTGAAGGCTGAAGCATAGCTCTCCTAACAATTAGCCGACGAGCAGTCGGCAAGCAAGACTCTCAAGGTAAGGCAATGAAATCGAAGAGGGCAAAGAAAGTGAAGCTTCTGCGATCCCGGTGCTACAAGCAGCCAATCTCTTAGATGCCCAATGTTCTACATAGCTTGAGCAGGTACACCTAATGCAGTGGGCGATCGATTCGCCTGACGGCATTAGGACTGCTGATCGAATCTTAGGAAATACGCGCTGTAACAAGATGGCTGGCGGCACAGAAAGGGACGGACTGCAAAAAAGCGTTCTTAAACGATAAGACGGGTTAGCAGACGATAGAACGTAGGGGCGTAACGCTAAAACACGCAACTGCATTGACCCAAGACCTCATCACTGCTCAAGAGATTTCTAGCAAGCAAAATACCCGTAGGGGCAGGTTTGATACCAACGTGATCGGCTATTCGCAAAGCTTCTGGCAGAACCTGCCCCCTAAAAGCGGTACATTCTTTCTCAGGAATCTCCTTAACGTAAAAGTAGACATCCCATAAAGCTGGTCTGCCTTCAATGCCTCTAGGCTATTGCAACAAGTAGGACAGCAATTGCTTGCAAAGCTACCAATTCACTACAGGTTAACAAACCGTCGCTAACATTAGACACAAAACTCCGTGAAATTACTGTGTAGCTCCCAGTTCGGTACAGCTTCTACGCCCCTGTAGGATGGCATCAAGCTGATGAATCGCTTAGACAGACGCAGCGTATCGCCATTCAAGTCTTACTATGGTGAATAATGCGATCGCCCTGGTACACATGAACCGGGTACGAATGAACTAAATAAACGCCCATGTCACCCCCCAAACTTTCCAAACGAGTCTCGACTGCGCTGATTAATGCCCTCAGTGCTGGTGTTGTGCCACGGGTTGGGCTAGAACACATCGCTGTGGGGCGCGAGCGGGAGATACAGGCACTTTTGCAAGACCTTGACAACATTGCAGGGGGTGGAGCAGCCTTTCGTTTTGTGGTAGGGCGCTATGGTGCAGGCAAGAGCTTCACTCTCCAGTTGCTTCGCAATCACGCG
The DNA here is from genome assembly GCF_014695795.1 of Phormidium sp. FACHB-592. Lineage (NCBI taxonomy): Bacteria > Bacillati > Cyanobacteriota > Cyanophyceae > Oscillatoriales > Oscillatoriaceae > Phormidium > Phormidium sp. FACHB-592. Next base: position 17,190 of record NZ_JACJOZ010000016.1, on the reverse strand, counting down.
ATGGAGCAAGGCTTTGTCGTTGCCGATGCGGACCTTACTCCAGAACGTCGTTTAGCAGGCAGCAATGGTGCCAGTCTTGCTACGTACCGTGAGCTGATGCACAACCTGGCGACGAAAAGTAGACCCGATGGTGGCGCACTGACGATTATTCTAGAGCGTTGGATTGCCGGTATACAGACCCAGGTAGCTCAAGAAACGGGCAAAAAACCAAATGATGATGGGTTTGACGGGCAGGTCGAAGCAAAAATTCGCGAAGTGGTCAAAGATGTCGCTGATTTAGTGAATGGCTTTGAATTCGCCAACGTCATTATTGCCTACTGGTCGGGCTATCGCACGGATGATGACAGCAAGAAAACAGCGGCACTCCGTTGGTTGCGGGGCGAGTTTGCAACCAAAACGGAAGCACGGGCGGCTTTAGGCGTACGGGTGATTATTGATGACGAAACCTGGTACGACTACATCAAGCTAGTGGCTCGCTTTGTGTCAGATTTGGGCTACAAAGGCTTGCTCATCTTTCTAGATGAGGCCATTCATTTGTACAAAATCAACACAACGATCGCCCGCCAGAATAACTACGACAAGCTGCTGGCAATGTTTAACGATGCCATGCAGGGGCGAGTTGGTCATCTGGGCACAGTGATCGGCGGCACACCGCAATTGCTGGAAGATCCACGTCGAGGGCTGTACAGCGATCCAGCTTGGCAGCGTCGTACTGCCAAAAGTCGTTTTGTCAAAGCGGGCGTTGAGGATGTGTCTGGTCCTGCTATTTGGCTAGAACCGCTCACGCAAGAAGATATTTTACAACTACTGCAACGCCTGACGGAAATTTATGCGGCTCATCATACCAGCCAGCCGCAGCTTACCCAACGAGAGCTTCAGGATTTTCTAGGAGCCGTCACTAACCGCGTGGGTGCAGAGACTCTCCTGACACCAGGCGAAGTCGTGCGCGATTTCATTGGGGTGTTAAACATTTTGCAGCAAAACCCGCAAATGACACTCAGTCAGATTGTACACAGTGCCAGTTTTCAGCCATCGAAAGCGCATAAAGATGCGTCGATCGACGAAACCAGTGAGTTTGCTGAATTTACAGTTTAAAGCGTGCAAACTCAAGACGCTTTGCGCGTAAAGAGGCTCGGGCTTAGTCATAACCAGGCTTAGTCATAAGACTCTGAGCTTAGAATGAGCTTTTTAAACCAGAGCCTTTCTTGTAATTGCTATGTCTTCCTCCTATGACCGTCTTGCGCCCTTTATTCAAGCCTATATTTACAATCAGGGCTGGGCAGATCTGCGCCCCGTGCAGCTTGAGGCGTGTCGCGTCATCTTTGAAACTGACGCGCACCTGTTGATTGCAGCCGGTACCGCTTCTGGCAAGACCGAAGCCGCCTTTTTGCCTGTGCTGACGCTGTTGCATAATGACCCACCGACCAGTATTGGTGCCATTTACATTGGACCGATCAAAGCGCTGATTAACGATCAGTTCGATCGCCTCTCCGATCTCTTGAAGCAAGCGGATATTCCGGTTTCGGCATGGCATGGTGATATTGCCCAAAGCCGGAAAAAGCAAGTGCTTAGGCAGCCTAGAGGCATTCTTCAAATTACGCCCGAATCATTAGAAAGCTTGTTAATCAACAAGAGTACCGAACTCGATCGGCTGTTTGGTGACTTGCGCTTTATCATTATTGACGAAATTCATGCGTTTATCGGCTCCGATCGCGGAGCGCAAATTCTTTGCCAGTTGTCTCGTCTGGCTCAGATTACGCAAAACCAGCCACGACGGATTGGGCTATCTGCCACGTTAGGCGATTACGGTATGGCAGAAGACTGGTTGCGAGCAGGCACCGATCGTCTTGTCACCACACCCCATCTGCCAGCAGTGCCACGTAAAATTCAACTGGCGCTAGAGCACTTCCACACAGCCAGCCTTGTTGTGCGAGCACGCGGTGATACACGAGATGAAGCTTTTAGCCCGTATCAGCGTCACCTTTTTGAGCAAAGCCAGGGTCGCAAATGCCTGATCTTTGCTAACGGACGGTCTGAAACCGAAAACGTCATCGCCTCACTGCGACAAATTGCCCAGGCAAAAGGATCTCCCGACATCTATCACGTTCATCACGGCAGCATTGCGGCACCGCTACGGGAAGCAGCAGAAAACGCCATGCGCGATGTGACTAGTCCTACCGTGACAGCGGCAACCGTCACCTTTGAGATGGGGATTGATTTGGGGCAACTCGATCGCGTGATTCAACTTGAAGCACCACCCTCGGTTGCCAGTTTTCTACAACGATTGGGGCGCTCAGGTCGGCGGGGTAGCCCTGCCGATATGCGGTTTGTTTGCGCTGAAGACAAGCTGACGGGTGGTGAATCACTCCCCGAACTCATTCCCTGGCAGTTGCTTCAGTGCATCGCAGTCATTCAGCTTTACTTAGAAGAGAAGTGGATTGAGCCGATCGCCCCACTGCACTATCCCTTTAGCCTTCTGTATCAGCAAACGATGAGCACGCTAGTCGCGTTAGGTGAACTCTCTCCCGCAGCCCTGGCACAGCGCGTCCTTACTTTGCCGCCCTTTCGTGCCATCACTCAGGATGATTTTCGCCAGGTGCTACGCCATCTGATCGAGCTTGACCACATCCAGCGCACTAAGGAAAACGGATTGATCATCGGGCTAACCGCCGAACGGATTGTGAAAAGCTTCAAGTTTTACGCCATCTTCCCCGACACGGAAGATTACGCCGTGTGGAGTGACGGCATTGAACTGGGCACTGTTGTTGTGCCGCCCGCCGTTGGCGATCGCCTCTCCCTTGCTGGACGCACCTGGGAAGTGACTGAAGTAAACAGCAGCCGTAAAGTGCTTCAGGTGAAGCCTGCGATCGACATTTCTACCGTTTCCTGGCGCGGCAGCAGTGGCAACATCCATACCCGTGTGCTGCAACGAATGCGACAGGCGTTACTAGAAGAGACTGAATACCTCTATCTTCAGCCCGGTGCCAAAGCGCGGTTAGCCGCAGCACGCAAACTCGCTCAGAAAGAAGGACTAGAGAGTAGTTACCTCTTTCCTCTGGAAGGGAATGCCTGCTGCATTTTGCCCTGGGCTGGCACGATCGCAGTTCGCACCCTAGAACGTTTTTTGCGTCTCCATTGCCGCGATGCACTCAAGATCAAAGGTGTAGTGGGACGATCGCCCTATTTTCTGGTCGTCAATATGGGCAAATGCAGCACCGTTAGCCTGTATCACGAACTTAAATCTCTGAACGATCGTCGGCTCAGCGCGATCGAGCTACTAGGCGAAGAAGAGGCACCCAAACTGCAAAAATATGACGAATTCATACCGACCGATCTCCTGCGTCGAGCGTTTGCAAGCGACCAACTAGATGTCACAGCCCTAGGAAGCCTTATCAACGATTGGTAGCCAGCATTGCAGCACAACTGGAACTGCGTGATCGAATTCCCAAGGCTGTCTGGTGCTTGTGCACCAACTGAGACAATTGCCTCTAGTCCAGAGAGTCTGCAAAACCGCTTAGAGATAAAATTGCGATCGCTCTGTGAACGGTACAGACTCTAGAGCCTTTAAAGGGCTTGACCAGCTACTAGATGAGACCTTCAGCAGATTGTATTGTCCTGGGCTTTGGAAGAAAATTACGATAGCTTTACAAAGCTGTTAACCAGCCCAAGTGTTTCGTCGCTGAAACCGCAAGCTGCTTCTCGAAAGCCCCACAGGAGATCCGCAATGTTAGAGCTACACCAGTTTGAACTATCCCACTATGTTGAGAAGGTGCGGCTAATCCTCGACTATAAGGGGTTGGCATACCGCAAGGTGGAAGTCACACCCGGCATTGGTCAGATTGATCTATACCGTCTGTCTGGGCAGCGGCAAGTACCTGTATTGCAAGACGGTAGCCAGATTATTGCTGATTCAACCGCGATCGCCGAGTATTTAGAACGGCAGTACCCTGATCGCCCGATCATTCCTACCGAACCCAAACTTCGTGGCTTAACGCTATTAATGGAGCAATGGGCAGACGAGTCGATCGGCTTGAATGCTCGCAAAGTGTTGATTGGCGCGCTGAACCAGGATCAGAGCTTTCGCGCTGCCTTTTTACCTAGCTCCGTCCCTGATGTAGTCAGGAGTTTGGTTGGTGCGCTTCCAGGAGAGTTCTTAAGTATTTTGGGACAGGGCGTTGGGTTTGGACCCGATGCAATCAAAGCCGCAACTGAAGCGATCAAACGTGATTTGACATCGCTCTGCTTTCTTTTGCACGACCAGCCTTATCTGGTAACTGACCACCCCACGCTTGCAGATTTTGCTGTAGCTGGGATGAGTATGTACCTGAAGTTTCCGACGGGAGACTTTCTCGAAATTCCTGACGCTTTGAAAGGCAAAGGTGTACCAGGTATTGCTGATGTTGGTACGTTTGAGCCATTCTTTAGTTGGCGCGATCGTCTGTACGCTGAGTACCGCAAGCCGCTTGTTGGCTCCTCGTCTTCGGCGCGAACACCCAATGCCATCAACATTGATTAAGTGTTTAACAGCGCTGGCTGAACGGGCGATCGACTTACTTGAATCTGGTGTTTATCTAACGTTATTACCCGGTGCCAAAGCTTCCCAAGCTTGAGGCTATGAATCACACTTAGGGCTGATGGGGCTGACTATTGAAGGTATGTCCTTTTTTAGGCGGTAAACTACAGCCCTATCAAACGTCCGATGCCAAGACCTAACAGGTAGAGAATGGCGACCACTACAACTTGGATCAAGTACGTGATCAGCAGCGATTGATAGAAGGCTCGATCGCGCCGTTGAAACAGGTCATGCCACAGAAACCATTTGTCTTGAATGTAAGCGGCTGTAAATACTATTCCTACAAGCAGAATTATCCAGGGTGAGATGCCCACAAAGCCTACATAGAGAGCGATCGCGATCAGTCCTATCCCTAACAGTGGTTTGATGTACTGCATCGATTAGTCAAACGTCAGTTAAACGTTACTCCCTTAAAGAGTTTAAAGGCTCCGGATTCTTTAAGCATTCGGGCTGCTTGGTCGAATGTTTACTTCTTGCAAAAGCTTAGGCAGTAGGTCGATCGCCATTGGTGCAACTATTGTAAACTCTTATGAAGCAGTGATTCAGGCAAAACGCTCATGTCTCGTCGTGGTTTTCTCAAGCTGATGCTTACAGTTTGTCTAGCTGTTTTTGCCACCTTTAGTTCAGCGATGGCAGCGTCTGCAATGGGTGGTTCACAGCCTCCTCTTAATGAAGCCGCGCCCGCCTTTACCCTCTCTACCAATACAGGCGATGGCACGGTTTCTCTGGCTGACTATAAGGGTAAATGGGTTGTGGTCTATTTTTATCCCAAAGATTTCACCTCTGGCTGCACACTGGAAGCACGTCGGTTTCAGCAAGATTTGCCAAAATATGACGATCGCAATACCCAAATTCTTGGCATCAGTGCCGACTCAGTTGATTCTCACGCCGAATTCTGCGATTCTGAAGGGCTAAAATTTCCGCTCCTGGCTGATACAGATGGCTCTGTCAGTAAACGCTATGGGTCATGGATGGGCATCGTTGCCCTGCGTCACACGTATGTCATTGATCCAGAAGGCATTCTCCGTGCAACGTTCACTGGGGTCAATCCAGCGATTCACAGTACTGAGGTGCTGGCAAAACTCGATGAGCTTCAGGCAAACGCCTAGAAACTGCTACATCATGCAGAAATCGGAGCGCTTGAGCGGGTTTATGAGCCGTAGTCCTGCTAAAAACTCAAGCGACCGCAAGTTTAACCTGATGGCTGCGATCGAGTGAGAAGTCTAAAGGATGTAATTTAAGGTGAGTGCCTTGCTTACCGAAGTGCTGTGGATGTACCACAATGACGGGTGCAAGGCTTCAACCCATTTGGGCGATCAAAAGTACGATCGCCGTCACATCCTCTGTTCCCGCTTATGACTGACACCTGGAATCGGCATCACGTTCTCTCTCTGGCAGATTTTACTCCCGACGAGTACGATACTGTACTGCAAACTGCCAACAGCTTTCGCGAGGTGCTGTCGCGCCGGACAAAAAAGGTGCCCACGCTGCAAGGACAAGTCGTTGCCAATCTGTTTTTTGAATCGTCTACCCGCACGCGGAGCAGCTTTGAGCTAGCCGCCAAGCGTCTTTCTGCCGATACCCTCAACTTTGCGCCCGGCTCCTCGTCCCTCACAAAAGGCGAAACGATTCTGGATACTGCCAAAACCTATCTGGCAATGGGCACCGATATGATGGTGATTCGTCACCGCGAAGCTGGAGTACCTCAGGCGATCGCCAACGAAATGGATCGTCTCGGCGTTAAAGTTGGCGTACTTAATGCGGGTGATGGTCAGCATGAGCATCCATCACAAGCGCTTTTAGACCTCTTTACCATCACCACACTTCTAGACCCGAATCAACCGCAGTTGTCCTTGCTAAAAGATAAGAAAATTGCGATCGTTGGCGATATTCTGCACTCCCGCGTTGCCCGCTCTAACCTTTGGAGTCTTACTGCTAGCGGTGCCGAAGTGCATTTAGCAGGACCACCGACATTAGTGCCACAGCTCTTTGCAGATTTTGTCAAGGAGAACAAGGATAAAGGAAGGCTTAAGGCTAGCAGTAAGCAACCTGATTCATCTTCCAACCTTAATCCTTTAGCTTTTCCTCGCAAGCTCTTCCTCCATTGGTCGTTAGAACCCGCTCTCCGTAATGCTGATTTTGTAATGACGCTGCGGCTACAAAAAGAGCGCATGACTAGCCATTTGTTGCCTAGCTTACGGGAATATCACCAGCAGTTTGGCATTACGCGCGATCGTCTGAAGCTCTGTCACCCTAATGTGAAACTGCTCCATCCCGGTCCCGTTAATCGTGGTGTCGAAATCAGCTCTGACTTGATGGATGATCCCCAGTTCAGCCTCATTTCACAACAAGTCACTAGCGGTGTCGCAGTACGGATGGCGCTACTCTACCTGATGGGTAGCAGCAAGGTTTAGAGGCCATTTTGGAGTGGTGGCAGTTCACCCCTCGCTTTACAAAATATGAAAGCTACTGACTGACTTCTCAAACCCAGTACATTTTCCTACTGTCGCTTGTTGGCTACAGGGTAAAAAATAAGGTAGGTGCAGCGATCGCGATCGTCACACCCACCTTAATCCGTTGTATGGCACTCAGAGACACAGCACTTAAATGCCAATTAACTGAGCAATGTTGGTTTTACGCGACTGCGAACGGTCTCACACTCCACTCACTGGGTGCAGTAGGGAGCTGATACGCTTGCAGGTAGCTAAAGCCGCTGAACTGCCAGATCCCAGCTTGCCCAGTCGTCGTATTGCGCCAGAGGAGGTCAGGTGAGCTATCACCACCCAGGTCAGACACACCCGCAATCTGCCAATTCAGATCCGGTACAGTAGTAAATAGGGTACCACTTTGTAAGCCGGTGCTGTTCATTTGCCAGAGCGCATTCTCGCCCGTTGCCCGGTTACGCCATACGATGTCGGCAACCCCATCATTATTAAAATCAGCTGTGCCTGCCACTTCCCAGTTAGTGTCTGCCACCTGATTGAAGAGAAACGCGCTCTTGATGGTGAAGCTGTTCATCTGCCAGATGGCATTCTCGCCCGTTGCCCGGTTGCGCCAGAGCAGGTCAGCCCTACCATCATTGTCAAAGTCAGCAGTGCTGACAATCTGCCAGTTCAAATCCGCGACGGTGTTAATGAGAGCGGCGGTTTGGGTGGCAAAGCCATTCATCTGCCAGATGGCATTCTGACCCGTTGCTTGGTTGCGCCACACAAGATCAGCCGTACCGTCGCCGTTGAAGTCGTCGGTGCCCAAGAGTCGCCAGTTCTGGTCGGCAATTGTAGCAAGGTAGTAGCCGCTTTGGAACCCTGTGCTATTCATCTGCCAGATGGCGTTCTCACCCGTTGCCCGGTTACGCCAGAGAATATCGGCATTGCCATCGCGATTGAAGTCAGCGGAACTGATAATCTGCCAGTTTAGATCAACAGTAGGAATGAAGTAGCTGTTCTGGAGAGTGAAGTCTTTTAACTGCCAGACGACATTTTCACCAGTGCCAACGGGAGTAGCGCTTGTAGTTCCACTGCGCCACAGCAGATTTGCATCTGCTACGTTCAGTGTCACGGTTGTCACAGCCGAAGCCAGTGGTCCACCAGTGCCAGTATTACCGTTGTCATTGATACTGATACTCAACGTCTGGGCAGCGGTGTTATTCGGACTGCTAGTGTAGGTAAGGTTGCTACCGACAATAAAGCTATTGATGGCTGCCAGGGTGCCTGTCAGAGTGCGGGCTGTGGCTGTACCACCAACAGTAACTCCGCTACCAGTGGTAGCAGTGAGGGTTCCTGCCGCAACGCTAAGGGTGGCAGTGACGACAGCATTCGCCGCTGCATCATCAGCAAAGGTAATGCCTGTAATGACAGAGGGGGTATTTCTTAGGACGGTGGCGCTAGTAGGAGCGACGATGGTGGGTGCGTCGTTAACCGCAGCGACCGTAATCGTTCTGTTAACAGCCGTACTGATGCCATTCGCACCATCCGACAGCACAAAACTCACTGTACGATTGGTGGTTGAAGGCACATCCGAGACGTTGCTATAGGCGAGGTTTCGGAGTAATGCTTGGGCTGCAGTGGGGGTAGAGTTGTTATTAAAGGTGATGACTAATGGGGTTGTGCCTACACCACCAGTAAAGGTGCCAATAGCTGTGCCTCCGTAAGTCACGGTAGTACCGGAAACACCAATTTGATCGGCTGCAATGCCCTGATTCACAATGGTAAGGCGATCGTCAGCCGTTCCTGTGTTGGAAAGGTTTGCTGTCAGAGTACCTGTGTTGAGGTTGGGAGAATCACCGTCCGTTACAGTAGCGGTGGGGTCGATCAGCGTCGCAGGGCTATTTTCAGTGTAGGCGAGGGGGGTGTCAGAAACAGTAACGATGGGAGGATCGCTGAAAATACCAAATTGAAGATTGAAAGCAGCATCTACGTTAAGGGTTGTCAGCCAAGGTGCCGTTGTGATTAATTCATTAAAATTTCTGCTGTTGCTGTAAACAAGATCTCCACCAGGGTAAGTAGTGGGTGCAACACTGCCCATGCTACCAGAATCAAAGTCAGGTGTAGCATCCAAGTATTCTGTAACACTTAGAAAAACAACATATTGCGAACCTGCAACGACATTAGTACCACCGGTGGTAAATTTGAACTCCTCAAAATCAGGTTGTCCTGTAGTGGCTCGCTGAGGACTTTCGTAAAGTACGGGTCCTGTTGGTCTTGCTCCTGCTCCGTCCCAAGCCATGATGTAAGCACCGAATTTGATTGGCGCTGCAGTTGTATCGTTCAAGTAAAAGGTGAAAGAGGTTACAGTTGTCTCTCCAATGGGTACAGCGAAGACCTGCCCATAGGTGGCTGAACCATCCTCCCCAAAAGGATTGACTGAAGTACGAGGATTCCAGGCTGAAGTTGTATCAACAATCAGGGCTAGAACGTTCTCGTAGCTTTCTAGGGCTGTACTCTGTAAGGCAAAAGAAGATTCAATTTCCCCTGTGGACACTTCCAGGCTCCAATTACCGCCTAGGGTGCTACTTCCAGTCAAGTCATTTGATGCCGCAACATCTGCTCCAGTTAACTGGCTCAGAATGGAGACAAACGCCTCGCCCAGTTCGCCCTGCGCCGTATTGCAGCCATAGAGCAAAATATCAGCATCATTTGTCAGCGCCTGACTCCACGATTGAATCTGCGCCGCGTACTGAGGCAAGTCTGTCAAATTCAGTACGCCACTGCCAAAGTTTAGTCCACCTACTTCACCATGAGAAACAATCTGTAGGCTAGAGACGTTGCTGCGTTCCAGCAGTGTATTAGTAATTTGAGTAACGGCATCCTGGGTAGAGTTTAATACATAGACTTCGGTGCCCGGAGATACCCCCGCTATCAACTGCTGATAGTCAGCTACCGCCCCATCAACAAACAAGAGAGATTGGCTGGATTGTCCTAACGCTGGCAATACAGTTGTCAAACTGGTTGTAGCTAACGCTGGTGCAAGATTAGCGGTAGACAGCACATCAGCAGAAGCTGTTGTCAACCGAGGAAGCTCAAAGGTCATCGTTTTTCGCTCCAGAGATGGAGTGCAAGATAATACCAGACTCTGATATAGGCTAGACGGCAGCGAGGCAGTCGTACTTGCTTACAGAGATCATCCGGTATGCCTGCACTTTAATTTGTTCTCTAAGATTGTGCCCTACCTTGCAAGCAGACTAACGATCACATTTAAACCCCTCAAAATAATTTTTCACAAAAGGCTAGTACTCCGTGCTGGTACTTAAAAAAGTGACTGAACAATTTAGGACTAATTAACCTCTTCAGTACTATTACGGAACAAGTTGGACGATTAGACTCCAGGCATCTTTAGGACAGGTAAAGATGCAGTTTTTTTAGTAAGGTTGCATTTTGCATCTTTATGACAGCAGCATCTGGTGTCAGCTCAAATTGTTCCTAAGCGCTAACTGCTAAGTAGGAAGGCTAAATTAAGCACCACCTAGAGACCGGATTTCGACTGCGCTCAACCCGCCTACCTACAGGGCTAAGGGCATTGAGCATAGTCGAAATGCAGCTTACTAAATAATTACGCCCAGCTGCTACTTATGTCACCAAGTCTTTCAGTAGGGCATAACTGTTTTCATCGCTTCTAGATATGTTGATTCGTTAGGCAGAGTTACCTTACTCTGACTCAGGCTTTGTTAGCTTGCCGCTTAGTTACTGGTCGTAACCTCTTAGCTACTGACAAGCTTCTATTAACCTGGCAGCCAGAGACCTTAACAGCAGACGCTGAGTAGTGTTAAAAGCTACTCAGCATCTGCACCATCGTGTGTTGAATGTAGTCGAAACACGATGGCTAAACCTGTAGGAAGCAAGATTGCCGAGTTAATAGAACACTGGTTAATCGGTTAGCTGAGGGGGTGTTGGTTTTATGCGATCGTGAACGGTCGCACATTCCACTCACTGGATGTGTTAGGGAGTTGATACGCTTGCACATAGCTGAAACCACTCAGTTGCCAAAGCCCCGTTTGCCCCATCGTCGCATTACGCCAGAGGAAGTCGGGTGTCCGGTCCCCGCCTAAATCAGCGACACCTACTAACTGCCAGTTCACATCTGGTGCCGCTGTGACGAAGTAGCCGCTTTGTAAACCCGTGCTGTTCATTTGCCAGATCGCGTTCTCGCCTGTGGCGCGATTACGCCACACGATGTCGGCAATACCATCGTTATCAAAATCAGCTGTGCCTGCCACCTGCCAGTTGGTGTCGGCCGCGGCATTGATATAGAAGGTACTCTTGGTGGCCAAGCCGTTCATTTGCCAGATGGCGTTCTCACCCGTCACCTGGTTGCGCCACAGCAGGTCAGCCTTCCCATCGTTGTCAAAGTCGGCGGTACTGACGATCTGCCAATTGACATCAGCCACGGTCGTAATGAGGGCAGCCGTTTGGGTGCTAAAGCCGCTCATCTGCCAGATGGCATTTTCGCCAGTCGCCCGGTTGCGCCACAGGAGGTCGGCGGTACCGTCGCCGTTAAAGTCGTCGGTGCCCAGGAGTCGCCAGTTCAGGTCGGCGATCGTGGCGAGGTAGTAGCCGCTTTGGAGTCCGGTGCTGTTCATTTGCCAGATCGCGTTCTCGCCTGTGGAGCGATTGCGCCAGAGGAGGTCAGCGTTGCCGTCGCGATCGAAGTCGGCAGTGCTGATGATCTGCCAGTTCAGATCAGCCAGAGTGGGAATGTAGTAGCCGCTCTGGAGGGTGAAATTATTGAGCTGCCAGATCGCATTTTCACCTGTGCCAGTGGGAGCTGTGCCCGTGGTGCCATTACGCCACAGCAGGTTTGCAGCATCATCATTGTTAATCGTGCCTGTGCCTGTACCTGTAGCGATCGTCCCACTGGTTGGAGCCGTAAGATTGACCAGGAAGGTTTCGTTGGCTTCAATGAGACTGTCGCCCTTGCCTAGCACAGTGATGGTTTGGCTCGTTGTACCGGGGGCAAAGGTGAGAGTGCCAGACGTGGCTGTATAGTCATTGTCTGCAAGTGTTGCGGTGCCGTTGGCAGTGGCATAGTTGATGGTGACCGTCTCATCGCTGGCATGAGAAAGGCTGGCAGTAAAGGCATACGGTGTGGTGCCAATGTTGCCTTCAGTTTGACTAACGCTGTTGATGCTGATCGTGGGGCGGGTGTCGTCATTGACGATCGTGCCAGTGCCAATGTTATTGCCAAGGCTACCGCCATTGCTGGCAAGGGTGCCATTGCTGGCATTACTTAATGCGACGCTAAAGGACTGATCGGCTTCAAACTTGGTGTCACCATTGACTAGTACGGTAATGGTTTTGCTGGTTTCACCAGGGGCAAAGCTGAGGGTCCCAGTAACAGCAACATAGTCACTGTCAGCCACTGTAGCTGTGCCATCAGCGGTAGTGTAGTTGACGGCAACGGTTTGGGTACTGGCATTGGAAAGGCTGACTGTGAAGCTATAGGCACTCGTACCGCTGTTGCCTTCGGTCTGGCTGACGTTGCCAATACTAATGGTCGGCTGGCTGTCATCATTGGTGATGGTGCCGCTAGCAGTGGATGTACTGCCAAGATTAACGGCACCAGAAATAGTCGCCGCGCCCGTTAGAGAGAGTTGGAAGGTTTCATCAGGCTCAAATTTAGTGTCACCCGTGGCATTAACCGTGATGGTTTTGCTATATTCACCAGGGGCAAAGCTGAGGGTGCCCGTAGCGGCGGTGTAGTCGCCATCAGCAACAGTCGCCGTGCCATCCTGAGTCGTGTAGTTGATGTTGATCGCCTCAAAACTGGAGTTCGAGAGCGTGACTGTGAACCCATAAGCGGTAGCACCGCTGTTGCCTTCAGCCTGGGTGAGCGTAGGTGTGATGTTCGCCACAGGTATGCTGTCATCGTTAACGATCGTGCCGCTGACGCTGTTACTGCCAGCACCGATCACGCCGTTGATGGCATCTGAGAGATTCACCAAGAAGGCTTCGGTGTTCTCATACTTGTCATCAGGGTTGACGTTGACAGTGAAGGTTTTGCTGGTCTCACCTGCGGCAAAGATGAGCGTGCCGGATGCGGCTGTATAGTCATTATCTGCAAGCGTTGCGGTGCGGTCAGCCGTGGCATAGTTCACGCGCACTTCCTGGGTGCTGGTGTCGTTCAGGCTGACGGTGAAGATATAAGGAGGAGTGGGGCCTGGGGTGGTATCTTCGCTCTGACTGACAGCCGCAATGCTAATGGTGGGCTGGGGCTTGACGGTAATCGTGAAGGTTTGCACAACGGAGGTGTCAGTACCCTCGTTTGTAGTGCCACCGCTGTCACGCACACTGACGCTGATCGTCGCAGTCGTGGCAGTAGCGAGGTTAGTAGCAGGTGTGTAGATGAGGTTGCCAGCGTTGTCGATCGTCGGCGGGACGGCAAAGATCGCCGTGTTGTCTACGGTCACGACATACGCCTGCACGGTTTGACTCACTTCGTCAGCAGGTCCGGGGTTGAAGCCTGTTGCCCAGTTGGAGATTGTTTGAACACCCGCACCGGCTGTAATGGTCTGGTCAGAGCCTTTGGTAAATGAGGGTGCATCATTTACAGCAGTTATGTTGAGACTAATGTTTGTCGTGCCTGAAGGCAGGGAGCCACCTGTGCCTGTATTACCGTTGTCATTGATGCTGACACTCAGCGTTTGAGTCGCTACAGAGTCGGGGACTGGAATGTAAGTGAGACTGTTAGCTGCAATGAAGCTGTTGATAGCGGTGATGGTGCCGCTGAGGGTGCGGCTTGTGGCAGTGCCACCCACAGTAACTCCACCTCCCGAAGTCGCAGCCAGAGTGCCTGCACCAACAGTGAAGGTGGCGGTGACAGTACTGCTATCCGCATCAACATCAGCAAACGCAATGCCTGTCAGGAGGCTAACGGTGTCTTCAATGACAGTGATCGCCGCCGGAGCCGTAACAGTAGGTGCATCGTTTACCGCTGTTACATTCAATGCCACGTTAGTCACAGCCGAAGACAGTGCCCCACCGCCAGTACTGCCGTTGTCATTGATGCTGACACTGAGTGTTTGGGAGGCAGTAGCATTCGGGTCTGTGATGTAGGTGAGGTTGTTACCGGTAATAAAGCTGTTAATGGCTGCAAGAATGCCGCTGAGTGTGCGATCGGTGGCTGTACCGCCGACTGTCACCCCACCACCAGTGGTTGCTCTTAGAGTGCCAGCCCCAACGGTTAAGGTCGCAGTGACGATGCCGCTGCCAGCATCTGGATCAACGAACGAAATGCCTGAAAGAGTGGTAGTGATATCTTCAGCCACGGCGATCGTAGCCGGAGCCGTAACAGTGGGTGCGTCATTAACGGCTACAACCGTAATAGTCTTGTTAGCAATTGCGCTGGTGCCACCATCTCCGTCGGTAAGTACCAGGCTCACCGTGCGATCGACAGTTGAAGGTGCATCTGAAGCGTTGCTGTAGGTGAGGTTGCGGAGTAATGCCTGAGCAGCAGCAGGGCTAGAATTGCTGTTAAAGGTGACGACCAAAGGAGTGGTGCCTACTCCACCTGTAAACGTCCCAATGGTGGTGCCGCCAAAGGTGACGACATTGCTACCAGAGACTCCAATTTGTCCACCTCCAGCCCCTTCATTGCGGATAGCAAGTCTGTCGGCTGCTGTCCCCCCTGCTTGAAAATTAACGGTCAGACGACCCATGTTGAAATCGGCAGAGTCCACATCGCTAACAGTCGCACTGGGGTCGATGATCACAGCAAGTTGATTTTCTGTGTAAGCCACTGCCGCACTGGATAGAGTGACACTGGGCAGGTCATTCACTGGCGTAAGGTTAATCGTCAGCGTACCGGTTGCGGCTGCATCACTTGATAACCCACCGTACTCGACGAAATAGCCACTTGTGGAGCTTGCGGAGAAATCAACCCATTGCCCTGCATTATCAAGCCCCGCGTAATGTTCGACTCCACCAAAGTTATTCGGCTCAACGGAAACCCAGTTTGCATACTGCCCACCAACGGTCGTTCCTCCACTTCCCGCTGATCCACCCTGCCAGAACTGGGTATTTGCTTCTGGTCCTGTAGCCCAACGCCACTGCCCTTCTACTGCTGCATCACTGGCTCCAATCCAGCCACTATCAGTAGTGAGAGCATCAACGGTTGTATTTTCAGCGGCAGAGGTAACGGTTGCTAAATAACCCTTTAATCCCAGAAAACTTCGGCTCCCAGCAGCTTGCTGCGCTTGAGTCCAAGTTAATGGAGTCGAGACATATTCGTAGTATTTGTTCTGACGGTTGATGGTATAGGTCAGTTGGCGGGGCGTTGTGCTGGGAGCCTCACCAGTGTGGATATAGGTGACTTGTTGGAGAGCAGTGATGTAATTAGCAATAGTATCGGTGCCGCTGAAACTCAGAGCACCTGTGCCTGTGTTGTAGCTCCAGTTAATCGAAGTTCCACTAATACTGCCATTCGTTGCCCCGGAACCACCAACACTAAGGCTGTCACCGACGCTAAACCCGCTATTAAATTGAATGCTAGCTCCATCTGTAGAGTAAGCCGCCACACTGGGTGACATATTCGCTGCTAGAGACGGTGCAAGCGTCAGAGCAGCATTATTCTCAGTGAAAGTGACACTGCTGGGCAGATTGTTGAATGCAGATTGTGTAGCAGCGACCCAGTTTACGGCTTGTTCCAAGAGGCGGTCAGCATCGCCAGAACGTAAACCAGGATTAGGGTAATTCGAACTACCTGAGTAGTCTGGACCGAGATAAACCGACTTTCCTAAACCTTTATTACCAACCACCACCACAGGTGAACTGCTTACTGTTGCCAGGGTAGTGGCTCCAGGATCAATGCCACCTGAAGGAGCCTCAGTGTATGCAGAAGCAAAAGAGCTTACTCCCGTTGTAATAGGGTGAAAGTTTCCATTAGGAACTACGGTAGTGTTTGTCAGGTACTGGTATCCAGCAGTGTTGACTGGAACAACTGCATCAATATCAGTATTTCCGAGACTACCATAAATGATCCAGCCTGTAGAAACTAACCCCCCTCCAGCTTCAACCCAGCTTCTTAAAGCAGAAGCGAAGGTAGCATTCATCACGACATTATTGCCATTGTTACCGATGATAACGGTATCGTAGGCATTTAGTTCAGCCAGGGAGTCCACTTGAGAGGAAGAAACCAGGGTTGCATTAAAGTCAAAGTAGGTATCATCATTAAGCTGATTAACCGTTGCGATAAAGCCAGTTGTGTCTCCACTGCTAACATCTGACACAATTGCCACGTTAATTGCCAGCACTTCATTGTAAGCCTGAGTTGTTTGGAAGGAGAACGGGCTAACCGACTCAATCTTGCCTGTGTTCACCTCCAGCGTCCAATCGCCGCTCTTGCTAGCATTTCCTGTCAGATCATCGGATGCTGCCACATCCGCCCCAGTCAACTGGCCGAGGATGCTGGTAAATGCTTTGCCCAGTTCACCCTGCGCTACGTTGCAGCCGTATAGCAAAATGTCAGCACCGTCCGTTAGTGCTTTGCCCCAACCCTGCAACTGTGCCGCATATTCTGGCAAATTACTCAGGTTCAGCTTGCCAGTGCCAAAGTCTAGTCCGCCCGCTTCGCCGTGGGAGACGATGTGAAGGCTAGAAATGCCGCTTCGCCCTAGAAGCGTATTGGTAATTTGGGTGACAGCATCCTGGCTAGAGTCCAGGAGATGCACTTCTGTGCCCGAAGACGCTCCTGCTACCAGGGTTTGATAATCTGCGACCCCGCCATCCACAAACAGCAGTGATCGGCTTGACTGATTCGGGCGATTCACACCTAGCGGGTCAACTAACCCACCGACCTCAGGCTGAAGCAACAAGGGTATCGAAAGAGCAGAATCAGCCGTGGAGAGAGCCGACAACGAAGTAGTTTGAGCAGGCATGGGTAAAATCCAGGGTGACTGGTGGCGGGATTAAGTAGATCATGAGATTTTCCTCTACTTGTAGAATCCGTTTAATTACGGTCATTTGCCAAAACCGTAACGCCTTATACAGTAGTTACACTCTCGCTTTTAATAGAACGTGAGTTCGACGGGGTTAGAAGACAACCGGAGGCAGTGCAGGCAAGCCTTTGCACTCCAAGTTCAAGGAGGGTTTTTTCTCCTGATAGGTATACGCAATTAAGCCTGCCAG